>CAMTPD010000176.1 GCA_947074265.1 uncultured Porphyromonadaceae bacterium | reverse complement strand
GAAATCCTTAGTGGGTAGCAACATCTTCGATTATATATTGCTCCCATAAACCTTCATTAACACTGAAAGTGTAGATTCCGCTTTCGGCACTCATGCCTGCTCCGGTAAGTAGAACTAGCTTATTCATATGAAATACAACTTAGTAAAAGCAAATGTATGAAAAAGTTGAGTCTTAATGGAGGAAGTATGTTTAATTAGTTTATTTTTGTCGTTTATTATTAATTGTATAGATACATCACATGGATAAAGTAAGTTATGCACTTGGATTGAGTATTGGAAACAATTTCAAAAGCTCAGGAATCAACGCTATTAACGTTGAAGATTTTGTAAACGGGTTGAAATCTGTAATGGAAGAAACTACTCCGGCTATCAGCTATGATGAAGCAAAGGGTATTATCAACGAGTTTTTTACAAAGTTGCAATCAGAAAAATTAGAGTTGAACCTAAAAGCAGGACAAGAGTTTCTAGAAGTAAACAAAAATCGTGAAGGTGTAGTAACGCTTCCTAGCGGTTTGCAATATCAAGTGCTTCAAGCGGGCAATGGTGCTCATCCTACAGCTACAGACAAAGTTAAATGTCATTATGAAGGTTCTTTGATCAATGGTACAGTTTTTGATAGCTCTGTAAAAAGAGGCGAGCCTGCTGTATTTGGTGTAAATCAAGTAATTCCAGGATGGGTTGAAGCTTTGCAATTAATGAAAGAAGGTGACAAATGGCGTTTGTTCATTCCTTCAAACCTAGGCTATGGCGAACATGGTGCAGGTGAAGTAATCGAACCAAACAGTGCATTGGTATTTGACGTTGAATTATTGGAAATTGTAAAATAAATAACAACATGAAAAAATTTAGTACTATTGCTGCGGTAACAGTTGCTGCAGTAGGTGTAGTGGCTACATCGTGTGATTCAAAGAAAAGTGTTAAGCTTTCAACTCCAATGGATAGCGTGAGCTATGCAATTGGTGTAAGTACAGGTGCTGGTTACAAAGAGAATCTTAAAACGATTCCTGGTGGCGAAGCTAATGTAGACGCTCTTATTGCTGGTTTTACAGAAGCTCTAAAAGGCGAAAAAACAAGCATGACTCCAGAAGAAGCTCAAGCTTTCATGCAAACTTATTTCGTTCAAGCAGCTCAAAAAGAGGCTGATGCAACGAAAGCAGAAGGTGATAAATTTCTAGAAGGAAATAAAGGTAAACCAGGTGTTATCACAACAGAAAGCGGTTTGCAATACAAAGTAGAAACAGAAGGTAAAGGTGCACAACCTAAAGCTTCTGATAAAGTAAAAGTACACTACACAGGTAAACTTCTTGACGGAACTGTATTCGATAGTTCGGTAGAACGTGGCGAACCAGCTGTATTTGGTGTAGACCAAGTGATCCCAGGATGGACAGAAGCATTGCAATTGATGCCTGTTGGTTCTAAATATATCCTTTGGATTCCTGCTAACCTTGCTTATGGCGAGCGTGGTGCAGGTAAAGATATCAAACCAAACTCAACACTACAATTCGAAGTAGAATTGATCGACATCGAAAAGTAAGAGATTTCATATAAATTGAGGCGGGTGAAGATGTTATTTGGCATCTTTCACCCGTCTTTTTTGTCTATAAGATACTTTTATTTGATAAATCTATTCGTTTTGAAAGAGATTTCTTACTTTTGATTTGTTTTTGAGTAAGAGATCTATAACTAAAAGTTTATGGAAAAAATAGATAAACTGGACAGGAAGATTCTGAACATTATTTCAAAGAATGCCAGAATTCCTTTTAAAGACGTAGCTGAAGAGTGTGGCGTTTCACGTGCAGCGATTCATCAACGCGTTCAACGAATGATCGACATGAATGTAATTGTCGGATCCGGTTACCACATTAACCCAAAAGTTTTGGGTTATAATACGTGTACATACATCGGAGTAAAACTCGAAAGAGGCTCTATGTACAAAGACGTAGTTCCAGAGTTTGAGAAAATACCGGAAGTTGTAGAGTGTCACTTTACAACAGGACCTTACACCATGCTGATCAAGCTTTATGCAAGAGACAACGAACATCTTATGGAGTTGTTGAATGACAAAATTCAAGAGATTGAAGGTGTAGTTGCAACAGAGACGCTTATATCATTGCGTCAGAGTGTAAAACGTGTGATTCCGATTGAAGACGAACAATAAAAGTCAACGTCTTTAAATCAACAACACGATACTTAGATTCATTCGGTCAACGAATTCTATCTAAAAAAGGAGCGTAGCCATAGTTCTGTGGTTATGCTCCTTTTTTGTAATCTATATAATTAGATAATTTAAATCTTATGCTTGAAGTGGAAGAGGAGAATTATCAAGAATTGTCGAAATAGCAACCTTATCGAGCGAAATCTGACGCTTTAGAGCGTCGAGTCCGTCAAACTTAGCATCGCCACGAACGAAGTCAACAAACAGAATTGTAATCTCTTTGTGATATAAATCACGATCGAAGTCGATGATATTTGCTTCAATAGAGATTTCCGTATTATCATGTACCGTAGGACGATTCCCAATATAAACCATTGCTTTGTAGACTGCATGATCGATCACAGCCCAAGCAGCATAAATACCAATCGCCGGAACAATTTTGTAAGGTTCATCAATATGCAGGTTGGCCGTTGGAAAGCCTATTTTGCGGCCTATTTGAAAACCTTTCACCACAGATCCTTTTAGATGATAAGGATAAGTAAGCAGCGTAGAAGCCGTAGCAACATCGCCAAGTTGTAGTAAACGTCTTATTTCGGAAGAGCTCACATGCGTTTGCCCGTTATCATACTGCAATGCCTGCAAAATATGCATACCTACCATAGCTCCATAATGCACATAATCCTCAAAACCTTCACTGCGGTTGTGTCCGAAACGATGGTCATAACCAATCAAAAGCGTAGAAATATGCAATGTATTGTGTAGCATTTCTTCGATAAACTCGCGGGCAGTAAGGCGGGAAATTTCCAATGAAAAGTCGAGAACGATACAATAGTCGATACCCGTTTCGGCAAGCAGCGCAATCTTTTCGTCATAGCCAGTAAGAAGTTTGGGCTGATAGTCGCTATGCAATACCTGGCGGGGATGTTGGCGAAACGTAATCACAGCCGAAGCCTGTTGTTGCTTCGCTGCTTCATGCTTCACTTGTTCTATTAAAAAACGATGCCCGAGATGTACACCGTCAAAAAAGCCGATTGTGGCTGTTAGTGCAATGCCCTTGAGTTCGGACAAGTTAGTTACTGTAATCATTCCGCCATTTACGTTTATACCGTCGAACAAAGGTATTAATTATTCTGCTTTTATTCTCTTTTTCCTTACTTTTGTAATACACTATTATAGATAACAACATATGAAGTACCGTATAACAGGAATAGATAAGATTGAAGGTAAAATACAATTACCGGCATCAAAAAGCATTAGTAACAGAGCACTGATTCTAGATGCGCTGAGCTATAGTCCGTATGGTATCGACAACTTATCTCGTTGCGACGACACCGATGTAATGGTAAAAGCCTTCGAAAGCGATAGCTCTACATTCGACATCAAAGCTGCCGGAACCGCAATGCGTTTTCTTACTGCTTTCCTTTCCAAAATTATCGGAGAATGGGTCATTACAGGCACCGAACGAATGAAGAACAGACCTATTCGTATTTTAGTAGATGCGCTAAACAGCATAGGTGCACGCATCGAATACATGGAAAAAGACGGTTATCCTCCATTGAAAATCTATGGTAGTGCTTTGCAAGGAGGAGAAATCGAGCTCGACGGAGGCGTAAGTTCTCAATACATCTCAGCCTTACTGATGGTAGCTCCCACCATGGAGCACGGTCTTGTGTTACGACTCAAAGGCAACGTAATCTCGAAACCTTATATTGCACTTACCCTTTCGTTGATGAAACGTTTCGGTGTAGATGCCGAGTGGAATGAAAATACAATCACGATTGCGCCGCAAACGTACAAGCCAATTCCTTTTAAGGTAGAATCAGACTGGAGTGCGGCTTCGTATTGGTACCAGATGGTAGCACTGGCAAAAGAAGCAAACGTATTTTTGGTTGGGCTCGAAGCCAACAGCGCGCAAGGAGATAGCAAAGTAGCAGCATTGTTTGAGCAACTAGGTGTACAGACAAGCTACGAAGCGGATGGCGTTACACTAACTAAGAGCGGCACACTTTGCAAACGTTTCGAACACGACTTTGTCAACGAGCCCGACTTGGCACAGACCTTTGTTGTGACCTGCTGCATGCTTAATATTCCGTTCCGTTTTACCGGACTACAAAGCTTGAAGATTAAAGAAACCGACCGAATCGAAGCATTGAAAAACGAATTGCTGAAGTTCGGCTATAAGATAACAGACCACCAAGACAGCATTTTGGAGTGGAATGGCGAACGTGTAGACGTGAGTGTTGTTCCGGAAGTAAAGACCTACGAAGACCATCGCATGGCAATGGCCTTTGCTCCAATTGCATTGTTGGGCGAGACTGTATGTGTTGATGAACCGGGCGTTGTGTCGAAGTCGTATCCCGAATATTGGGAACACCTCAAACAAGTCGGTTTTAATGTTGAAGAATAAAATAAAGAAAGAATTATGTGGTTGATAATCTTAGGAGTTGTCATCCTTGGCCTTGTGGCCGCAGTTATTGGTTATTTTCGTAACCGCAAACTAGAACAGATGCTCGAAAGAGGCGAGATCGATGCAATTCCCGAACCTCAAGAAGCCGAAGAAGAATGTTGCGGTGCGCACGAACTATGCGAGAAAGACAGTTTGCTTGCAGCAGTAAGCAAAGACATCGAATACTACGAAGACGAAGACCTCGACCGCTTTCGCGGACGACACGGCGACGAATACACCGACGAGGAAGTATCCCATTTTGGTGAAGTATTCTATACACTCAAAAGCGAAGAAGTAGCCGGCTGGCTTCGCAGTTTGCAGTTGCGCGGCATCGAATTGCCGGATCAGCTCAAAGACGAAGCATTGTTGGTAGCATCCGAACGCAGAATTCATCCTTAAACCTATCGCACCACTATCATCCACTTTGTTCCATATTTCATTGCTATGCAGTTTGTTCACCTC
>CAMTPD010000175.1 GCA_947074265.1 uncultured Porphyromonadaceae bacterium | reverse complement strand
TCGAAGCCGGGCATATTTGGAAGTTTATCACCTTGGCTTATATTCCGCCTACGATAGCCGGTATTGTCTGGGCTTACAGAGGCAGATACCTGTTGGGAGGAGCCGTTGCCGCATTGTTTGCAACGTACCAAATCATGAGTAACCACATCCAGATGACATACTACTTCCTGTTTGTCGTTGCCGCTATTGTGATTGCTTACTTCATTCAAGATCTGAAAGCAAAAAGACTGGATTCATTCTTCAAAGCGAGTGGAATTCTGGTGGTGTCGGCACTGATTGCGGTTGCGATCAACTCGTCGAACTTATACCATACGTATGAATACAGCAAGGAGTCGATTCGTGGAAAAGGCGGACTTACCATTGCTGCTGACAATGTAACGCCAGCTGCTCAAAGCGAAGGTCTCGACAGAGATTACATCGTGCAGTGGAGTTATGGAAAAGACGAAACATGGACGCTACTGGTTCCCAATGTAAAGGGAGGATCAACGGGATATTTGCTTGAAGACAAAGCAGCGATGGATCAAATCAAACCCGAGTATCGTCAGACGTTGAGCCAGATGAATCAGTACTGGGGCGACCAGCCCTTTACTTCCGGCCCCGTATACGTCGGTGCATTTGTATTGTTCCTTTTCATCTTATCGTTGTTTATCGTACGCGGACCGCTCAAATGGGCATTGCTTGCCGTATGTGTATTAACGATCTTCTTGTCATGGGGTAAAAACATGATGTGGTTTACCAACCTGTTTATTGATTACTTCCCTATGTATGACAAGTTCAGAACCGTATCTTCTATCCTCGTAGTCCCTGAATTTATTATACCGTTACTTGCCGTATTGGGCTTGAACGAAATCGTAAAGAATCCGAAGCTATTGATCGAGCGCAAGCGCGATGTATTAATCAGCTTCTTGCTTACAGGAGGTGCAAGTTTGGTATTCGCTGTAGCGCCCGGCCTGTTTTTCGACTTCTTTAGTGCGCAAGAAGCAAATGCGTTCTTGCCTCAGGCTGTAAATAATCCGCAGGTGGCAGAGATACTGGAGAACCTGGAAACTGCCCGTAAGTATGTGCTTTCGATGGACGGATGGCGTAGCTTTATCATCATCACATTAGGAACAGTGCTTTTGTGGCTGTATGCAAAACAAAAGATTGGTGCGAAGTTGATGTTGGGAGTACTTATCGTACTTTGTACGGTAGATATGTGGAACGTAAACAAACGCTACTTGAGCAGCAAAGACTTCCACAATAAAAGCGTGCAAGACCAAACGTTCACCCCTTCGCCGGTAGATCAGGAAATTTTGAAAGACAAGTCGCTCAACTACCGCGTTTACAATACGGCGGTAAATAGTTTCAACGACCCGATGACTTCGTACTACCATAAATCGGTGGGCGGATACCATGCGGCGAAACTTCGTCGTTTCCAAGACTTGGTCGAACATCAGTTATCAAATGGCAACAAGCATGTACTCGACATGCTTAATACCAAATATATCATCACTCCGGATCAAGGCGATGGTACATTGCCACTTTATAAAAATCCCGATGCGTTGGGCAATGCATGGTTTGTAAACGAAGTGAAGTGGGCCGATACACCAAACGATGAAATGGTAGACTTGACCGACTTCAATCCGGCAACAACAGCCATTGTTGGCAAAGAGTACGAGTCGGCATTGAAAGCATCGGCGGTAGGAAAAGACTCTACAGCTTCGATAACACTCACTACTTACCAACCGAACAAGCTGGTATATACAAGTAACAACACGAGCGAAGGCTTGGGCGTATTCTCCGAAATCTACTATCCATACGGATGGAAAGCGACGATAGATGGCAAAGACGCTTCTATCTTGCGTGTCGATTACTTGTTGCGTGGTTTAATCATCCCGGCAGGTCAGCACGAAATCGTGTTCACGTTCGATCCGCAATCGCTCAAGGTTACAGAAACATTGGCTTATGCCGCTTCGATTCTCCTCATTATCGGCTTCATCGTAGTCGCGATCATGGAAATCCGTCGCAGCAAGAAACCATCTGCCGATGCCTAATCGATAAGATCAAACATTTCTATACGCGAAAGCCCTTGCAACAATCCGAACTCCGGAGCGTTGCAAGGGCTTTCTTTGTTTCATGCCAACGCAACGGTGTTGTTTTGCTTAGAGCCTTAGCCGTAATAAAGAACCTTAATGTGCAGAATAATGCACTTATGGCTTGTTATATTATTGAATCTTCTTATTTTTACCGCAAACATGCACTATTTTGCACTATGGACTTTTATAAGATACTTAAAGAACGACGCCAATTGCTAGAGCTCACACAACAAGATCTTGCCGATTATTCAGGATTAAGTGTGCGAATCATCAAAAGCATCGAAGCCGGAAAAGGCAATCCCTCTATAAATACACTGCGTAAAACCACGGAAGTATTGGGGCTTGAAATAACAATGAACGTAAAAGACATGAGTAAATGAGACAAGCAAATGTATATTCAAACTAAGGCTCATACCGATACGTTCGGTGCAATAACAATACAACGGATATGAGAAAGATCGAAGTTTGTAATTTACAATAAGTGAGTTTTTGGGGAAGTTATTGTGGAGTACAAATGGAGCTGATTTTAGGTTTTGAGGGGTGTTTTGCATGCTAGATGGAGCGATTTGGTTGATTTTTGAGGTTGGGAAAATGTGGTTTTTGTGGGTTGTCGGCTTGGATAATTGCCTGATAAAGTGTTGTTTTTGCGGTTTTTATGTGAGTTTGAGTCAAAAAGCATGCAAGGTTTGTGTAAAAAGGTCGTTTGGTTCTTCCAAAAACGCTGTTTGGTTCTTGAAAGAAGCAAACTAAGTTTCTGAAAAGGCCTTTTTTCGTTCTTATGAAGATGGCAAAACGTTTTCACGAGAACAGAAAATAGTTTGCACGAAGAGTGTAAACAGTCTTCGAGGAGAATGAAAATACTCTTCACGGTGAGTGAAAAAGGTATTCGTGGTAACTGTTTGTGGTTATTGCGAAAAGCAGGTGACGTTAACGGGGTTACAATGCAACGAGGCTGTATCAATGAGCTGATGAAATGACTCAGCCCATTCTCGACGAGTTGGCAAATGCAGGAAGTAAGCAACGGTAAGGCTTTGAGGAATAAAAAGAAAGCGGCAAAAGATGTTGTCGGTAAACAAGATCAATGTCGTGTAATCTGTTATGCGATCTGGCAAGAAGTTTGTCAGATTTTTTTGTGTCGGATATTTAGACAAACGAGCAAGAAAATAGCGTTTTCGGGAGGAGAAAACATCCTCGACGCAAAAAGACTACTAAGTATGCAAGAACGCAAAATATACAATAAGTGATGTGTAAAAAAGGAATAGCCTTATGTTTTGAGTATTGTGGCTTTATTAGCTTAATGAGTCTAAGGTTTTAAAATGTAGGAAGTTATGAGAGGGATTAACATCTAATTTTTATCTTTGAAATCCAGAAAAAATATATAGTTAACCATTTCACATGAAAACGATTACTTATTGCTTATCATCTCTTTTGTTATTTGTGGTTGCTGCTTGTACTTCATCTCCGTTGCCGAAGGATCCTCTGCTGCATTTTGCAGGAAAGACGGAGAAGGTATTGAAGGTTTCTCAAAAACACGACTTAGAAAAATATGGAATCTATAGGCCTTCTGATATCCATAAAAAGGATAATCTATATATCCTGAGAGATGTATCGGATGATTCTACGGTAAAGATATGGAATACTACAACAGATAAAGTGTATCAAGGTGTGCCAAAAGGAAACGGCCCTAATGAGGTTGTCCTTATGGGATGTATTCAATTGCAGGATGATCAAATACTTTTGTACGATATTCAACGAAAGAGTATAAAGGAAATGGTGCTTTCAGAGGCAGGTTCGACAATTAAACTAACTGAAAAAAGAAAGCTGTCGGAGACGGATCGTCCTTTTATCATTGCGAATCGCGGAGAGAATATCGTTGCATCAGGTTTGTTCCGTACGTCGTGGATTAATTACTATGACAGCGACAATAAACTACTTTCTTCGTTAGACTTTCCTGTGTTTGCCGAACAGGAGCAATTGACAGAGTTGGAGAAGTCTATCGTTTATATGAGTACTTTATTGACGATAAAGCCTGATCAACGTAAAGTTGCTTGTGCTACGAAATGTGGTGCTGTTATTTCGATCTCCGAATGCGTCTCGGACAAGCTTACTGAGATTGTGCAGTTAAACTATTTTCCTGCCGAAATAGAGACCAATCAGTTGACCGGAGTTGCTTATACTAAGAATCATAAAACGGGGTTTTGCGATATTGCTTGTGATGATGAGTTTATTTATGTGTTATACTCGGGACGTACGCGAGAGAGTCATGGTTTAGATACTCACTATTGCCAGCATCTGTTAAAGTATGATTGGGTAGGAACCCCTATAGCACACTTCGAATTGGAGGTGCCGTTGGTTTCAATAGATTATGATGCTAAGGCTAAATTATTATATGGTGTCGGAAACGATCCGGAAGGCTGTATTTTTATATATAACATTGGCTGATAAGCCGTAAGTAAGGTCTTGTAGCTTAAAGTAAAAGAGTCAAAGATATTAAGATTATAGGATCTAATATCTTTGACTCTTTTATTTGATGTATATAGTCTCTTTATTTAAATATGAACGTTGGAATTACATTTGGAGAGTTGTATTTGTCTTCGAAAATAACTTGTGTAAGTTCTGAGACATACAGATATCTTATTCCAAATCGGACGGTGTTGTTGGATTCAAAGCTTACGTCTCTGTATTCGTAGGTTTCTTTAATGTTTGATCCGATCTGTATATGACATTTCGTTACTCGATGATACTTTGATTTCTCTATCACATCTTTGATCATATTCGTTTTGTCTACGATCTCTACAGCGTCTTTGTATTCAGGATCTTTGTCGCAAGAGGTAAAGGATGTGGCAATAAGGCCCATCAATAGCAGGGTCATTAGTTTTGCTTTCATGGTTTGTGTGTTTTAGATTAAATAACCGAAAGCTCAAATATAATGGTTTATTTGTATTGGATGGAATGGGGGGAAATAAAAAAAGCTCCGAAGAATATCTT
>CAMTPD010000174.1 GCA_947074265.1 uncultured Porphyromonadaceae bacterium | reverse complement strand
GGGGTGTCGCTTAAAAGATGGAAATAAAGAACAAAGAAAGATCAAAAGGTTGCAGCATTGGTAAATCGATTCCATGGCATAGCTTATGAAACGATTCAAGCAGGACAAGCTTTTGCTTTCAATCCTCCGGCAATAACTGGATTAGGTGCAGTAGGTGGATTGAACTTAGTGCTTGAGGACATTAATAACCTTGGCCAAGGTCCGATGATGCAAGCAATACAAGCATTGGAAACAAGCATAAAAGATGCCCCTGCTATTCAAAGCATTACATCCCAATACAGTGCAAATGTACCTAAGTACCAACTTAACATCGACAAAGATAAGATCAGACTATTGGGTCTTACTTATGAAGAAGTAAATGAAATACTTACCGTATATTCCGGAACTGCATATATCAACAATTTCCCAATGTTTGGACGTATCTTTGATGTTGTTCTAGGTGGAGCTTCTACGTCAAGACAAACAATTGAAGATATTTTGAATCTACAGGTTCAGAATAGTCAAGGGCAAATGGTTCCGTTTTCTGCATTCACAACGATAGAATACTATACAGGTGTAGATCAAATTAACCGTTACGACCTTTACAATGCCGCATCCATCATTTGCAATGTGAAGGAAGACTATAGTTCCGGACAAGGTATGCAACAAATGGAGCAACTGGTAAATAAAGTATTAGGTAAAAACTATGGCTACGAATGGACAGGCATGGCATACCAAGAGGCTACATCTTCAAGTGGTGTTATGATTATCTACGTATTGGCCTTTATCGTTGCTATCCTTGTTTTGGCTGCTCAATACGAAAGCTGGACCAATCCGTTTGCTGTAGTCATGGGGATTCCTTTTGCCCTACTCGGTGTTATTGTCGGATGTATTGTAATGCATCAATCGTTAAGTATCTATTCTCAAATTGGGATGGTACTTCTGATGGCACTATCTGCCAAAAACGGAATCTTGATCGTGGCCTTTGCTCGTGATAAACACAACGAAGGTTTGAGTATTCGAGAATCTGCAGTTGAGGCCGGAAAACTTCGTTTACGTCCTATCTTGATGACTTCGTTTGCTTTCGTATTTGGTGTAATGCCTTTATTATTTGCATCAGGAGCCGGTGCAGACAGCCGTATATCATTGGGTACAGCCGTGGTGTTTGGTATGGCATTCAACACCGTATTTGGTACGGTAGTGATTCCAATGTTTTATGATTTACTTCAAAAACTAGATGAGAAGTTAAGAGGCAAAAAACCGGTAACGGAAGCTCCTTCTCAAATAAAAGATAACGTATAGTTCCATATACATCTAAAGAAACAGCCAAGCTTAATCTTCTAAGAAGAATGAGCTTGGCTGTTCTTTTTTATCAAAGACGAATCGTCTGATGGTGATCAGACGATTCTGTTTTCAGTGAAAACAGAAAATCGTTTTCGTCGAAGACAGAATTACGTTTTCATTGAAAACATTTATCGTATAATATCGAACGATTTATTACGTTTTTATTTTGCACTTTTCAAGTTCATCAAATACTGTCCATACTGATTCTTTCGCATTGGATAAGCAACTTGCTCTAGCTTTGCATCGTCGATCCAACCTTTACGATAAGCAATCTCTTCAAGACATGCTATTTTAAGTCCTTGACGCTTTTCGATTACTTCCACAAAGGTAGATGCTTCAGAAAGCGAGTCGTGTGTACCTGTATCTAACCACGCAAAACCACGGCCTAATGTTTGTAGGCTGAGAGCTTTATTTTCGAGATAAAACTGATTTACCGTCGTAATTTCTAATTCTCCTCGAGCAGAAGGTTTGATATTCTTAGCAACTTCCACTACGCTATTGGGGTAGAAATAAAGTCCTACCACTGCATAGTTTGACTTCGGTTGCTCCGGCTTCTCTTCGATGGAAACCACATTGCTTTCTGCATCAAACTCGGCTACGCCATAACGTTCCGGGTCATTTACCCAATAACCAAATATAGTTGACTTATTTTGCTCCTCTACATTTTGTACGGCATTCTTCAGCATAGCCGAAAAACCTTGCCCATAAAAAATATTATCACCAAGAACTAGACACACAGAATCATTGCCAATGAATTCTTCTCCTATAATAAAAGCTTGTGCCAATCCGTCGGGCGAAGGCTGCTCCGCGTATTGAAACTCCACACCATAATCAGAACCATCACCCAGTAATCGTTTAAATCCCGGCAAGTCATTTGGCGTAGAAATGATCAGAATTTCACGAATTCCGGCAAGCATCAATACCGAGATCGGATAATAAATCATCGGCTTGTCGTAGATAGGTAAGAGTTGTTTCGACACCCCTTTTGTTATTGGATACAGTCGTGTTCCCGAACCTCCTGCTAATACAATTCCTTTCATCTTGATCTTATTGTTGTTTTACTGTTTGGTCATATACACATTCACCCATAATGTATGTAGCTCGGATATTGCGATCGTCTCCCGTCATTTGTACACCAAAAAGGATTGATTCAATATCTTGCAATGAGGCACGTTGCATGTATTCGCTACGCATGCGTTGCAAGCTTGTTACAATAGGATCAATCACTACAAAGTCGGCCTCTTTACCCTCAGCAAAACTACCTATCAAGTGATCTATTTTCAAAGCCTTAGCCGCACCTAGTGTAATGTGGTAAAATGACTCGAACGGAGACATCGAATATTGTTGTAGCTGTTGTACTTTATAGGCTTCATTTAGTGTTTGAAGCTGAGAGAAAGACGTTCCACCACCAATATCGGTAGCAATAGAAACTTGTACGCCCATTTTATTAGCGCGCTTCATATCGAAAAGTCCACTACCTAAGAATAAATTCGATGTAGGGCAATGTGCTATCGATGCTCCTGCATTAGCAATACGCTCCATTTCTGAATCAGACAAGTGAATGCCATGTGCAAAGATGGTACGATCTGTTAGCATTCCCATCTCTTCGTATACTTGCAAGTAGTCTTTACATTCTGGGAACAAAGCATCTACAACCGTCATCTCTCCTTTATTCTCAGAAAGATGCGTATGTATATAAGTTGTAGGATATTCACGATGTAATTCGCCCAAACGCAACATCAGTTGCTCATCGCACGAAATAGCAAAACGAGGAGTGATCGCATACAAAGCACGACCTTTTTCATGCCATTGCTCAATCAGTTCTTTCGATTCATTGTACGAGTTGTCTGTTTCTTCAAGCAACGCCCCATGTGCATTGCGATTCATCGCCACCTTCCCGGCAATAATTCGCATGTTATGCTCCGAAGCAGCTTCAAACAAAGCATTCGCAGCAGCCTTATGAATAGTTGTAAATGCAGCACAAGTTGTGGTTCCGTTGCGATACAGCTCTTCCAAAAAGGCTTTCGCCATTCGTTTGGCGTGATGCTCAAATGCGTAAGTCGTTTCTACCGGAAAAGCGTACATGTTGAGCCATTCCATCAATTGATGCCCGTACGATGCTATAATCTCGGTTTGCGGAAAGTGAATATGCGAGTCGATAAAGCCGGGCATAATCAAGCATCCCGAATAGTCTGTAACTTCTGCATCTGCATACTTTTCCGACAGTGTTTTAAAGAAATCAACTTCCTTTACTTTACCATCTTCTACAACGATACCACCATCTTCAAAATAGCGTGCAACGGGTTTTTGCGGATCTACACAATATTCATCGATGTAGTCGAATATATTTCCTCTTATAATTTTCATAATACTCTTCTTGAATATTTTACTACAAATTGTAATACGTTGTAAGTGCTTTAATCACATACATGTGGTCTTGTGTACCACCTGTTTCACGAATCGAGTGCATAGCCCACATCGGATTGCCAATATCTACACCACGCATCTCCATTTGAGTAAGCAGCAAGTTTCCTAATGTAGAGCCGCCTACCATGTCTGAATGGTTTACAAATTTCTGACAAGGAACCTCTGCCAGTTTACAGATCGATTCAAATACTGCTGCAGAATCTGCATCGGTAATGTATTTCTGATTTGCATGCATCTTGATTACCGGTCCTCCGTTCATAATCGGATGGTTTGTCGGATCATGCTTTTCCGGATAATTCGGATGCAAAGCATGCGCCATATCGGCCGAAATCATGAATGAGTGATCCAACGCTCTGTAGAAGTCTTCGGTAGAGCCATTCATACACCAAACAATACGTTCGAGTACAGTGCGCAACACCGGCGAAGCTGCCCCTTGCTTGGTTCCGCTTCCCACCTCTTCGTTGTCGAATATCGCAAGTACTTTCGTCTTGGCACAATCGTGAGAATCGATCAAAGCTGTCATCCCGGCATGTACCATTGCAAGGTCATCAAGTCTTCCGGTAGAGATAAACTCTTCATTAGCTCCTACAAGGCAACCTTTTGTATATTCAAAAAGCGTAAGATCAAAATCAAGAATATCTTCTTGCTCTACCGACAACTCTTCGGCAATCAGGCGAAGCAAATAATTATCTTTTTCAAATGTATCGTTTACCATCCCGATCACCGGCAGCATGTCTTTTTGCTTGCTTAGCGGATTGCCTTGATCGTTGATTGTTCTATTGAAGTGAATGGCCAAATGCGGAATCGTAAGCAACGGACGATCAAAACGAATCAATCGGGTTTCGGGATTCAACACATCACCTGATTTAAGCATCACGCGTCCTGCAATAGACAACGGACGGTCAAACCATGTGTACATGATTGGACCACCATATACCTCTGTATTTAGCTTAAGATATTTTCCCTCTACTAGCATTTCTGCATTTGGTTTTATCTTAAACGATGGCGAGTCGCAATGCGCACAAACGAGCTTGAATCCTTCTTCGCCCACATTACCGGCACCCGGCACAAAAGCGAATAAAGATGAATTATTCTTTGTTACAAAATACTTTCCTCCTACTTCGATAACCCATTTATCACCAAAAGAAAGTTCTATGTATCCACTGTTCTTTAGTTGTGTACGCAATGTCTCTACTGCATGAAAATTGGTAGGACTTGATGCGATAAAATCGATCAGCTTATTGGCATATTGCTTTTCCATGATCTGTATATTTTAAGTAAAACTACGAATGCATTTTTATTTGCGTAAATATATACA
>CAMTPD010000173.1 GCA_947074265.1 uncultured Porphyromonadaceae bacterium | reverse complement strand
AATATATTTGTTATATAAACCTTTTATCTTGATTGAAATCAATAAATGAATTAAATATCACAACCTCGTAACACGATTGCATTACACTCGCAATAAAGCATTTATATTTTAGCCACATCAAAAAGTGAGAATTAGACCTTTATAACGAATCATATATGAAGAAATTTAACTACGTGAATCTCGCACGTCAGATTGAAGTGCGTAAACAGGAGCTGGAGGCTTTGCATTTGGCAAAAGAGCAGGAAAAAGAACAAGTGCGAACTCCGCATCGGATCAACTCGAAGACGATTGTCCTTTCTAAGTCGAATCACAAACAGCTATCGGATTGCTAAATCAAATTACTGGTATATGAATCATTACCCCATCCTTGTTTTATCGGACATCCATCTCGGCTCTGAATATTCTCATTACGAAGACGTGATCTCATTCCTTGAAAAGATTAAATGCGACCTACTTATTCTAAATGGTGACATTATTGACGGATGGCAACTGCGCAAGTCGATACGAAACTTTAAGTCTGATCATACCAACTTCTTTCGCGTACTTTTAAAGAAGATCGAAGAAGACAACACGCGTATTATTTATGTAAAAGGAAACCATGATGACTTTCTCGACCGGGTATTACCTTTTGAGTTTGCCAACTTCTCAATTGTTTCCGAATACATGTTGCAAACTCCGGCCGGCCGTTATTATGTAACACATGGCGATGTTTTCGATAGTATTACGACTCAAACCAAATGGCTTGCACAGCTAGGTGATGTGGGATACACACTGTTACTACATATCAATAAGTATTATAACAAATACAGAATCAAACGGGGAAAACCATACTTGTCGGTATCTCAAAAGGTGAAAGCGAAAGTAAAGTCAGCCGTTTCTTACATATCCGACTTCGAAGATAAGCTTGTCACCATTGCTCGAATCAAAAAAGCAAACGGAGTGATTTGCGGACACATTCACCATCCGGCCAATCAATACTACAACGATATACATTACTTGAATTCGGGCGATTGGGTAGAAAACAAGACTGCATTGGTTTTCACGTACGATGATAAATGGGAGGTTATCTGCAAATGAAAATACTATTTATTGTTCAGGGCGAAGGTCGCGGACATCTTACACAAGCGATCTCTATGGCACAAATTGTGCGAGACAACAACTTCGAACTCGCGGGCGTGCTAGTGGGTAAAAGTAAGCATCGTGAATTGCCCGGCTTCTTCGGCAAACGAATCGATGCCCCGGTCAAAACATTTGAAAGTCCGAACTTCTTGCCCACTCCGCATGGACGTTCGGCAGGTATAACCAAAAGTGTTGTCGGAAACTTATCGTTGATACCGCACTTTATCAACAGCATCTTATTTATCCGTAAAGAGATTCAGGAAACCAAGCCCGACTTGGTTATCAACTTCTACGAACTACTTACCGGAATGACGTATGCAATTTTTCGCCCCGAAACTCCACTTGTCTGCATCGCGCATCAGTATATATTCCTTCACCCCGATTACCAATTCCCCAAATGCAATCCTTTATCCCTCGGATTACTCAAGCTATTTACCCGAATCACGGCAATTGGTTCTCAAAAGAAGCTCGCTCTTTCACTCAGGCCCATGCCACCGTCTTTCGATACAAAGCTTTCGGTAGTTCCACCTTTATTGCGCAACGAAGTTTTTAAACTGAAACCGCAAAAAGGAAATTACCTGCACGGCTATTTGCTCAACAGCGGATTCAGAAATGAGCTCGAGGCATGGCACAAACGCGAGCCCAATCAGCAAACCGAAATATTCTGGGAGCATGAAGCTGCCTCGCCACACCCCCAACTTCATTACCATCCGCTTCACGATAAAAAGTTCCTTTCCTATATGGCCGGATGCAAAGGCTACATTACTACCGCCGGCTTCGAATCGGTATGCGAAGCTGCCTATCTGGGAAAGCCGGTTTTCATGGTTCCTACCCACATTGAGCAGGCATGCAATGCACACGACGCAGCACTTCATGGCATCGGAAAAGCATCTGCACACTTCGACCTCGACGGTTTTGCTCATTACATCAATGATTACCAACCACATAAAGAACTAAAAACGTGGATACACGAAGGGCAATTCGCAATCACAAATGAGCTAATTTCGGTTTTGAAGGCAAAAAACGGCATGTTTGTTTTCGGTTAATCACCTACACTACAACACATTAACCACAAATCATCAAAAAGGCTTCAAAAAGTTTTCAATAAGGAATTTTGATGTCTGTAAGCCGAACACTCCGTAACCATCTGAACACAAGCCATGTCGTAGTAGTGCTGCCGCCCATTATATTGTAGAAAAAAAATGAGTTCGATATAACCCCAACCCACAAACTCGATACAAAAGCAACGGGGTTTGCGAATTCTTGCGGCAAAAGTTGGGCGAGGTGAAGACGCAAATAAAAAAAATGATTAGATTTGCGTAAACTTGTTTTGCAATGAGAAAAATCAGCAATTATATGAAACATCTAGCTCTATTGCTAGGCGCACTGCTTACCACTCAAGCTTTTGCTCAAACAAAAGTTACGAAAAACAGTGCCGTAAAAAGCAATAACTATGGAGTTACTTACATCCTTCCACAAACATCTTTGATTGTTGACGCTACTGTAACGAAAGTAACGCGTCAAGCTGGTCCGTATTACAAATATGCCGAGCGATTGCTAGGAATCAAAGACGCAATCACCGCAAGCGAAGTATATTACGAACTTGGCAAAATCAACGTGATCAACAAGGGAGTACCTGATCCAAACAGATCGTATACGGTAGAATTAAAGAGCGGCACCTATGCTCCGTTTGTTTACCTTACCGAAGACGGACTGCTTTGTACCATCAATGCAGAATATACACCGGAAGAGCTTGATTCAAACAAAAAGAAGCAAAGCATCAACAACGAAACAACGGTAGAAAACACTTCCGTTTATACAGAAGAACTTTTAATGGCTGGCTCTACTGCGAAGATGGCTGAAGTTGCTGCAAAGCAAATCTACCGCATCCGCGAAAGCCGCATGAATATTCTTACAGGAGAAGCAGATAACCTTCCGCCCGATGGTGAGGCAATGAAGCTTGTAATCAAAGAACTTGAACAACAAGAACAAGCCTTGGTTAATCTGTTTGCAGGTGTTACAACAAAGGAAGTAATGCACAAGGAGTTTGTTGTGAACCCGGTTGAAGATATCGCGAAATCAATTGTATTCCGATTCTCTTCTAAGTTGGGAGTTGTTCCGGCCGACGATCTAGGCGGAATGCCGGTTTACCTAAGCTTGAATCAACTCGACAAGCAACCACCTCTTGATGCGAAAGAACTTGAGAAAAAAGAAAAATCGCTTAAAGGAGTTGTTTACAATGTTCCCGGCAAAGCGCTTCTTACGATCACAATGGGCAAGCAAACACTGCTAAAAGAAGAAGTAATGGTAACACAATTCGGAACACATGAATCGTTGACTCCTAAAATGTTTGAAGACAAAAAAGCACCTGTTAAGGTTTACTTCTATCCCGAAACCGGAGCAATCAAACAAATCATTCAATAGTTTCGTTGAATTAGTTCAATAAATAAGAAAGCTTATTATTTAATACGTACATGAATCCCGGACTTGTCCTACCACGATAAGTTCGGGATTTTTAGTTTGTAAATAGCTATTACAATTCATTAAAGCGTGAAATTGTTACAATATCACCACTATACTGTAAATTTGTATTAAACAGAAACATAAGCTAAAAGAATATATACTGTGAAAATTATGAATAAGATTAAATCGCTCGTAGTGGGCTTGTGTGCAGTAAGTGCTTCGGCATTCGCACAGGAAGCAACGACTCGACTTATCAACCTCGACAGCGGATGGCAATTTACCGAAGCGCGTCAGGACAAATGGCAAGATGCAACCGTACCGGGTACAGTGCATCAAGACTTGTTACGTTTAAAAGAACTTCCCGATCCCTTTTACAGAACCAACGAAGAGAAGATTCAATGGGTAGAAGATCGCGACTGGGAATATCGTAAAACATTTACCGTAACTCACGAAGAGTTGAAATACCAAGGTGCAATGCTTGAGTTTAAAGGACTCGACACCTATGCAGACGTATATCTAAACGGCTCTTTGATCATCAAAGCCGAAAACATGTTTGTTGCATACGAGGCTTCGGTAAAAGATGTATTGCGCGAAGGCGAAAACCGCTTACACATTTACTTCTACTCTCCTATCAATAAAACGCTTCCGCAGTGGGAAAGCAACGGATTCGACTATCCGGCAGACAACGACCACCACGACAAGCACACCAGTATCTTTACCCGCAAAGCTCCTTATCACTACGGTTGGGACTGGGGTATCCGTATGGTTGGTGTAGGTATCTGGCGTCCGGTAGAGTTGAAACTATTCAACGTAGCCGAGATTGAAGACTACTTGGTAAAACAAAATAAAATCAGCAGCGATCTTGCTTCGGTAACCAATGTGCTTGAAGTAAATTCGATCGAAAAGGAAAACACTCCGGCAGAAGTTGTGTTCTCTTGCTCATTGAACGGCAAAGAAGTACTGCTTGACAAAAAAGCCGTAACCTTGCAACCGGGTCTTAACAAAGTAGAAGCAGACATGAACATCTCAAAACCTGAGTTGTGGATGCCTGTGGGCTGGGGCAACCCGACTTTGTATGACTTCAAAGCAGAGGTTATCGCAAAGGATCAAATCATTGCGTCGACTAGTCACCGCATTGGTTTGCGTACGGTTAAGGTTGTGAATGAACGCGACGAGCACGGCAAATCGTATTACTTCGAAGTAAACGGCAAACCGCTATTTGCTAAAGGCTCAAATTATATCCCGAA
This sequence comes from uncultured Porphyromonadaceae bacterium, assembly GCA_947074265.1. Taxonomy (GTDB): domain Bacteria; phylum Bacteroidota; class Bacteroidia; order Bacteroidales; family CAMTPD01; genus UBA12018. The sequence continues at coordinate 249 of CAMTPD010000173.1, read as the reverse complement.
CGATATCATCCTTACAAACGTTACCAAGGAAACATACGACCGTTTGTTCCGCGACGTGAAAGAAGCCAACATGAACATGATTCGTGTATGGGGCGGTGGTATCTATGAAGACGACTATTTCTATCAATTGGCCGATGAAAACGGTATTCTTGTATGGCAAGACTTTATGTTTGCTTGTACGGCTTACCCTTCATGCTATCTCATTTACCTTCGAGGGGTTGAACAGCATTAAGCCCGAAATGATACAAG
>CAMTPD010000172.1 GCA_947074265.1 uncultured Porphyromonadaceae bacterium | reverse complement strand
GAGATTCTCCGGAGTGACTGGAGTTCAGACGTGTGCTCTTCCGATCTGTTGCCCGGCAGTAACTGTCCTACTAGAATTATACGCTTATGTGATTTATTCCAAGCAAGACTATAATCTGCAATGTCAAGATCGTTGTATGCTTGTCGGCGCACAACCTTTCGCACATCCGGCAGTTCCTTAATCGTAAAATTATAAAGCGGCTCTCCTAATTGAATATTAATATGTACCGGCCCTTTATTCTCGGCTGTAAGACAAAGTAAAGCTTCGTTGATTAAACGATTGCAATACCATACGTCTTCTTCATTATTTACTTCCGTTAATTGTACACATTTATGAACCAGACTACCAAAAGCTCCTGGCTGCGGAAGCGTTTGTCCATCATTCTGACCTATCCACATCTGTTGTCTATCTGCCGAAATAACCAACAATGGGAGTTGTTGGTAAAAGGCTTCTGCCACAGCTGATGAATAATTCAGCATAGCCGTACCAGAGGTACAACATACTGCAACCGGAGATTGATGCTTCATTATTAAGCCCAAAGCAAAATATCCTGCACTTCGCTCATCGACTACCGTATAGCATTTAAAAAATGGATGATGTGTTAATGTATGAATCAAAGGCGCATTTCGAGAACCTGGAGATAATACAATATGCTTAACACCAAACTTAATGAGTAGAGCTACAAGCTCTAATATATTTTTCTTATCTGAATACATAACTATTTGCATTTAATAATCCGACTTGACCAATAGGCGCAACATCGTTTGCAATTTATTTTCTGTTTCTTGCCACTCGTCAGCAACTTCAGATTGTGGTAAGATACCACCTCCTGCATATAATGTAAGCTTACTCCCATTTTCGTGCATACAGCGTAAATTCACATACACATTGACAGATTCTTTGCCCATTACAGGACCAAGAAACCCTGAATAATATGCGCGATTATACCCTTCATTTTCAATAATGAATCGATAAGCTTTTTCTTTAGGCAAGCCACAAACTGCAGGCGTAGGATGAAACTTAGACAATAGTTTGCCTAAAGAGAGGTTTTCTGCGGCTTTGAAGTGAAACGTACTTTTTAGATGAATTAAATCTCCGGCCTTGACTGTATCCGGGCCAAACTCTTCATATCTATCCGAAAAAGCACGAATACATTCGCGCATATAACGCACCACAACATGCTGCTCTCCCCTATTTTTTGTATTCCATTCGGGCTTAATACATATTCCGCTTTTCATCGTTCCGGCAAGGGCTACCGTAGTATAAACACCCTCTTTTGCTGATAATAAAATTTCAGGAGTAGCCCCCATCCAGCAACCAGTAGCGGGTGTATAAAATAGATATACAAAAGCATCGGAATATAATAAGCCTGCACGCAACAAATTTTCTCGCCATGAAAACCCTTCAGGTTTATCAATTGTAAAATTCCTTGACAGCACAAGTTTATCGAATGTTCTATTGTGAAGTTCTTTATTAAAAGAGTCGAACACTTGATTATATCGAGACTTTGCTACCGAATGTTCATGCTTTGAACTGCTTTCATATACAGAGGATACTTGACAAGTATTTGCTTTCAAATATTCTGAAATCAGAGCATCACTATCCAAATAAACATCTGGATGAATCAAAAATATCGGATTCGAACTTGTTACAGCAAATGGAGCGACAACAAAGCCGGCTTCAAAAGAGATTTCTTCATAAGCATTCAACTGTGTGGGCTCTCCATTTTCCTGTACGATCAATTTAAAATCCGACTCTCCGGGAAGTCTAAATAAAGCAAAACTAACTTTACTTCCTATTAAGCCATCTAAACCTATAAACTTCTGACTATCCAATATCATCTCTTGTGTAATATACTATTCGTTACTCGCACAGAAGACACTAATTTTCCCGATGCTGAAAACGCATCGATATTCCATATATGTGTAGATTTTCCTTTATGTACCAACGTACCTACAGCTTTAACAACACCTTCGCGTACAGAAGAGATATGACTTCCGCTTACTTGAATACCTCTACACTCTTCGCTAGAGTTACATAATCGCTGCGATCCTAACCCTGCCACAGTTTCGGCCAACAATAAAGTTGCTCCGCCGTGAAGAATCCGTGCCGGTTGTACCGTTCTTTTATCAACAGGCATTGTTGCCACAATTCTGTTGTCGCCAATTTCTGTAAACTCAATTCCTAAATGATCTATTACAGTATCCTTCATCATAGAGTTAATCTCGTCTGATGTAGAGTTTCGATTTATCATGCTGCTGTAAAACTTAAATATGTTTTGCCTAAGAACCTCAAATTTACAGCGTTTTTTTAAGAGTATTATCCTCAAAACTTAAAAAACCGCAGGTTGTTTGCATAAGTTACATCAATACACAACTATATAAAAAACCTCATTGTTCTATATATACTTAAAGATGTGACTGTTATGATAAAAGGATTAATCATTCGAAAAGAACAGGCCGACGATTTTAGACAAATCTCTAAGATTATTCATTTAGCGTACAAACACAGTAAAATGAGTACGCATAACGAAGAGGAGCAAATTGAGCGTTTGCGCCAAAGTGAAGCCTATGAAAAGCACCTCGCCTTGGTTGCGATCCTGAACGATACGATTGTAGGCTACGTTATGTTTGTTCGCATTAAAATTATAGATTCCAACAAAGTGTTTGACACACTAGCTCTAACGCACATTGTTGTTGATCCAGAGTACCAACATATGGGTATAGCTACAGAATTGATGCATACAGGTCATGAAATTGCAAAGAAATTAGGTTTTAAAGCAATATTTTTATTGGGAATGGAGGATTTCTTTCCTAAATATGGCTATATTCCGGCATCTGAGCTGGGATATAAAAGTCCATTTGATATGCCGGATATGTATTTTATGGGACTTGAGCTCGAAAAAGATGCTTTGCAGAATGTAAAAGGAAGTATTATTTATCCAAAAGAGTTTTTTAAGAGATAAGTCTCAATCTCAAACCTTATATTAATCTATCAGACTATGGATGCAAAAGTACTTATTGAAAATGTAAAACGTGCATATCTAATTGTATATGCAGATAATCAAATTGACGCAGAGATTGAAGCTACAAAATATTTAACAGAACAAGGAAATGGATATGAGGCTCTCAATGCATATATCATTGACGATTCTATAGCGGAAAAGCCTTTATTTGTTTCGGATCCGTTGCACGTATACCGTGTAAGATACCATTGAAACAAGCGTTTCTTTTAGAAACACATTCAAGATCAACACAAATGAAAACGGGAATCTGAATTAAATCAGATTCCCGTTTTTATTTTGTATCAATCAAAGAAACTTCTAAACTTCTTGAAGATCTTCTCTTTCACAGATTTTGAAGGCTGGAAATTCGAAGCATTTTCAAGACCGGTAAGTGTTTTCTTTTCTGATTCTGTCAAGTTTTCAGGAACATAAACGCTAACATTTACAATAATGTCGCCTGTTCCGTATCCATTAATCGAAGGAATACCCTTATTGCGTAGACGAAGCATCTTACCCGGTTGCGTACCTGGTTCGATTTTAATCTTAGCACGACCATCAATTGTAGGAACTTCAACCGTACCACCCATTGCAGCAGTTGGGAAGCTCAACAACAAATTATAAATCAAGTCATTCTCATCACGAATCAATTCTGGATGTGGCTCTTCCTCTATCAGGATAAGCAAGTCACCATTTACACCACCATGACGAGCAGCATTACCTTTACCAGACATCGAAAGTTGCATACCTTCGGCAACTCCGGCAGGAATGTTGATTGTAATTACTTCTTCATCGCGTACAATGCCTTCACCGTTACAGTGTGAGCATTTCTTTGTTATGATTTTACCTTCACCATGACAAGTAGGACACGGAGCCGAAGTTTGCATTTGACCAAGAATTGTATTTGCAATCTTCGTTACCGAACCTGTACCATGACAAGTTGTACAAGACTCGTAAGCCGTACCACCATCGGCACCCGTACCATTACAAGACGTACAAGCAATGTATTTCTTTACTTTGATTTTCTTTTCTACACCTGTAGCAATTTCTTTTAGTGTAAGCTTCACTTTTACACGTAGGTCTGATCCGCGGTTTACACGACGACCACCGCCGCCACGTTGTCCGCCACCAAAACCACCGAAGCCGCCAAAGTGACCACCAAAGATATCTCCAAATTGAGAGAAGATGTCGTCCATAGAGAAACCACCTGCTCCGCCAAAACCGCCAGGACCACCGCCACTAGCAGCACCGCCCATACCGGCATGACCAAATTGATCGTAACGAGCTTTCTTGTTTTGATCGCTCAATACGTCATAAGCCTCTGCGGCTTCTTTAAAGTTCTCTTCAGCTTCTTTATCATCCGGATTTCTATCTGGGTGAAACTGAATTGCCTTTTTTCTATATGCTTTTTTTATTTCATCGGCTGATGCATCTTTTGATACACCCAGCACTTCGTAATAATCTCTTTTGCTCATTCTATTTTGTGACCTCCTTATTATTCTGCAACAACAACTTTAGCGTGACGAATCACTTTCTCATGCAAAGTGTATCCTGTCTGTACGCAGTCAATAACTTTACCCTTCATTTCTGGAGCCGGAGCCGGAATTGTTGCAATAGCTTCACATAGCTCAGTATCAAAATCAACATCTTTTGCTTCGATAGGTTTTACACCTTGATGAGACAAGAAGCTGATAAATTTATTATAGATAAGCTCGATCCCTTCAGATATAGCTTTTAAATCTTCTGCATTCTGAATGTTTGCTAATGCTCTTTCAAAATCATCAACTACAGGTAATAAGTTTATTAGTACGCCCTCTCCTCCTGATTTGATAAGTTCTGCTTTTTCGCGGATTGTTCTTTTACGATAGTTATCGTATTCGGCCATCAAACGAAGATGAGAATCGTTCATTTCTGCAACTTTATTTTGTAGCATTTCAATCTCTGCCGACACATTGTCAGCAATTGATGCTGATTCGGACAAGTTTTCCGCTTCAGACTGTACATTTGTCGCTCCTTCAGTAGCTACTTCTTCGTTGTTATTAATCAACTCTTCCTGATTTACATTTTCTTGATCTTTCATTGCAATCTAATCTTTATTATTTTAAG
>CAMTPD010000171.1 GCA_947074265.1 uncultured Porphyromonadaceae bacterium | reverse complement strand
ATATTGACTTAGGAAAATACCCCATCCTTTTAGCACCGATGGAAGATGTTACCGACATCTCTTTTCGTCTGCTGTGCAAGCAGTTTGGGGCAGACATGGTATATACAGAGTTCGTTTCGAGCGATGCGCTCATTCGCAGCGTAAATAAAACAGAACAGAAACTAAAGGTTAGTGATGACGAACGTCCGGTCGTAATTCAAATTTACGGACGCGAAGTCGAGGCAATGGTAGAAGCTGCAAAAATTTGCGAACTAGCTCGTCCGGATGTCTTGGATATTAACTTTGGCTGTCCGGTAAAACGCGTTGCGGGCAAAGGCGCCGGTGCCGGAATGTTGCGCAATACACCGTTGATGACTGAGATTACGCGCGAAGTAGTAAAAGCTGTAAATATACCTGTTACGGTAAAAACACGCTTAGGCTGGGACAACGATTCAAAGATCATCGTAGACTTGGCAGAAGAACTACAAGATACAGGAATTGCAGCATTAGCAATACATGGTCGTACGCGTAGCCAAATGTATACCGGCGAAGCAGATTGGACACTGATCGGCGAAGTAAAAAACAATCCGCGTATGCACATCCCGATTATCGGAAACGGAGATGTTACGACACCGGAAGGTTGTAAAGAAAAGTTTGATAAATACGGAGTAGATGCCGTAATGATTGGTCGTGGTAGCATTGGTCGTCCATGGATCTTCAGAGAGATTTCTCATTACTTGAAAACAGGCGAGCAACTTCCTGCCGAATCTTTCCAATGGTATCTTGATGTAATTAAAAAGCAAGTAATGCAAAGTGTGGAGCGACTTGACGAGCATCGTGGCATATTGCACATCAGACGTCACTTAGCTGCAACACCGTTGTTCAAGGGAATTCCTGATTTCAAATCAACACGTATCGATATGTTACGCGCAGGTTCTGTAGAAGAACTGTTTGCAATCCTAGATGCGATACCCGAACGATTTAATCTTCTATAAATAACTACGGGATCAGTGCTGTGTTTATTTTATTCAGTATTGATCCCGTTTTCTTTATCCATTAAAGCCAACCGGCTTCTTTATACCACTTGATGCAAGCTTCGAGTCCTCGACGAAGCGGATATTCGGGTGCAAACCTCAACTCCTTTTGTAGCGGTTCTATATCGCACTTCCAGTTTCGTTGCTTCAATATCTTATATTTATCGAGATTCAATGTTGGTACATTTCCAGTTAATTTACCCACTTGCTCCGCGGCAAAACAGGCTACTTTTCCAACCCAAAGAGGTAAACGCAACTTTACTGAATGCTTCTTTCCGAGCAGCTCTTTCAACAGAGCACTGTACTCCGCATCTGTATAAACATCTCCATCTGCTATAAAATATGCCTTATTAGACAACGGACTTTCAAGAGCCAGATAAGCAACCTTTACTAAGTCGGTCACATAGATAAATGTAATTTGTTGCGGACGAAAACCAAGCCCTACCTCAATTCCCGACTTCACGGCCTTTACATTCAGGAAGTAATCTTTCTCTCCCGGTCCATATACACCTGTTGGTCGTAAAATCATATATGGAAAATCTGTAAGCGACTCCAAATATTGTTCCGCTTTCAGTTTACTTTGTCCATAAGCCGTATTGGGGTTCGGTTTGTCGTTTCGTTGAAAAGGCGTATAATTCTCTTCGTCTCCCAATCCAAACGAACTAAGACTACTCATCAATACAAATTTCTTTGGAGTATTCCCACTTTCACACAAAGCATCGATCAAATTACGCGTATACTGATAATTGACACGATCAAAATCTGCCACATGAAGCGACTTGGTGAGTCCGGCATTATGAATTACATAATCGATTGCGCCATATTGTGTTTTAAACTCCTCCAACTGATTCGAGAGGGCCTTTAGATCAGCATATTTTAAATCAATAAAATGAATCCTGCTATCCTGCAAGTTAGATGTATTACTACGAGCCCTTACCCCTGCCCATACTTCATATCCACGGTTCAAAGCTTCTTGTACCAAAAAACCGCCAATAAAACCACTAGCCCCTGTTATTAAAATTCGCATGATGCATGTTATTTTTTTGCAAATATAAGGGCATAACCTTTTCTTAAATGTTTTACAATTGAATTTATTCGTTACTTTGTAGTATATTATTAAAAATGCCTAAATGCTTTGATTGCTATGGCCAAGAAGAAAAAAGATATAAAAGCAACACGCGTAAAAAAGAAAGAGTTGATCAAAATGATCATCGATCTGTTTGCTGCTTCTCCGAAGGAAGTATTGAATTACAAACAGGTGGGACGTGCGGTAGGAGCTTCTACCGATGCTTTAAAGTTACTTGTTATTGATGCACTCTATGATCTTGCTGCAGACGATTTCTTAATCGAAGTAGAACAAGGAAAGTATAAATTGAATGGAATTGGTACTACATCGGTAGGAACATTCGAACGCAGAAGCAATGGAAAGAATTCGTTCATTCCGGAAGATGGAAGCAGTCCGATATTAGTCGTAGATCGCAATGCCGGTCACGCGCTTACAGGAGACAAAGTTCGAGTACAGTTACTTGCCAAACGTAAAAATAAAGACCTCGAAGCCGAAGTACTTGAAGTATTGGAGCGTGCCGACAATCGTTTTGTAGGAACATTGGATGTTACTAAAGGCTATGCCTTCTTGATGACCGAAAGTCGTTTATTATCAAACGACATTTTTATCCCAAAAGATAAATTGAAAGGCGGTAAAAATGGAGAAAAAGCAGTAGTACGCATTACCTCATGGCCTGATAAAGCGAAGAATCCGATTGGAGAGGTGCTTGACGTTTTAGGTAAACAAGGAGATAACAACACCGAGATGCACGCTATCTTGGCAGAGTTTGGATTGCCATATAAATACCCTGAAAACGTAGAACGTACGGCAGATCAGATTCCGGATGTTATCAGTGCTGAAGAAATTGCCAAACGTGAAGACTTCCGTGGTATTACAACCTTTACGATCGACCCTAAAGATGCAAAAGACTTTGACGATGCCTTGTCGATTCGTCAATTGCCTTCAGGTCTGTGGGAGATTGGTGTACACATTGCCGACGTTACACACTACGTGCAACCGGATGATGTGATCGACCGTGAAGCAGAATCGAGAGCAACTTCGGTTTACTTGGTAGACCGTACTATCCCGATGCTACCCGAACGATTGAGTAACGGAATCTGTTCGCTACGACCAAATGAAGAGAAACTTTGTTTTTCTGCTATATTTGAGATGAACGACGAAGGAGAAGTAAAAACCTCTCGCGTAGCTCGTACCGTAATCGAATCGGATCGCCGCTTTACCTACGAAGAAGCACAAGAAATTATCGAAACCGGAGAAGGTGACTACAAAGAAGAGATCTTGAAATTAGACTCTCTTGCAAAGATATTGAGAAATAACCGCTTCAAGCACGGTGCAATCAATTTTGACCGTCATGAAGTTCGTTTCGAAATCGATGATAAAGGAAAGCCACTAAGCGTATACTTCAAGTATTCGAAAGATGCCAACAAACTAATCGAAGAGTTTATGTTGCTTGCCAACCGTACGGTTGCCGAGATTATTGGTAAACCAACCAACAACAAAAAACCAAAGACGTTTGTGTATCGTATCCACGACCTTCCGGATCCGGAAAAGATGGAAAACTTTGCCGCATTCATCCGCCGATTTGGCTATCGCCTACAAACAGAAGGCAAGAAAGTAGACATTTCAAAAGGAATCAATACTTTGCTTGATGAAGTACAAGGTAAGCGTGAAGAAAACTTGATCGAAACAGTTGCGATCCGAGCAATGGCCAAAGCAGTTTATTCGACCGAAAACATTGGACATTACGGATTGGCTTTCGAATATTATACGCACTTTACATCCCCAATTCGTCGTTATCCCGACATGATGGTGCACCGCTTGCTCGAACGCTATTTGAGTGGAGGTCGCAGTGTGGCCGAGAAAAAGTATGAAGACTTGTGCAAACACTGTTCTAGCATGGAACAAGTTGCCGCAAGTGCCGAAAGAGCTTCTATCAAATACAAACAAGTAGAATTCCTATCAGATAAGATCGGTCAGATATTTGACGGTGTTATCTCTGGTGTTACCGAATGGGGATTGTACGTCGAGCTTAATGAAAACAAATGCGAAGGAATGGTTCCTATTCGTGATCTCGACGACGACTATTACGAATTTGATGAGAAAAACTATTGCCTTATCGGACGCAGACGCAAACGTCGCTACCGTTTAGGGGATCCGTTAACTATCCGAGTTGTACAAGCAAACTTAGAGCGTAAACAACTCGATTTTGCAATTGAAGAATAGATTTTTTTGAATGAGAAATAAACTAACCATTCTTATACTGATCGTTTTGGGTGTGTGCATGCATACACCCAAAGCATCGGCAGAAAGTTTCGACTATCGTCTACTTAAAGATATCAATGGAATAGATAGTCGCTTTGTGACCAATTACAGCAAGGTGTTTTCAAACTCTTTTGCGTATGTAACTTGTGGCGTACCAGCCGGACTTATTGTATATGGACTAATCCAAGATGACAAAAAAGCTTTGCAAAACGGACTTTGGATGACTGGAGCTCTCGTTGCCAATGGTGTAGTAACCTTAGGACTAAAATATAGCGTAGATCGCAAACGTCCTTTCGAAGCGCATCCCGATGGTATCGTATTGCGAGGAAAACGGGAAGACTCTCCTTCTTTTCCATCCGGACACACATCATTTGCTTTTACAACAGCAACAGCTCTCACGCTAGCTTATCCCAAATGGTATATCATAGCTCCATCTTATCTTTGGGCAGCATCGGTAGGATTCTCTAGAATGCAACTTGGTGTTCACTATCCTTCCGACGTACTTTGCGGAGCCCTGATCGGAGCAGGTAGTGCGTGGTTGGGTTATGAAGTAAACAAATGGTGGATGAAAAAGCATGAAGCAAAAAAGAGTAAAGCTTCAAAAGATATTCTTCAAGCCTATAATTTCAATTATTAAGGCTTTATACCTAATTGTACAAAACTGTAGTAGATAAAAATAGTCTGCTACAGTTTTTTTTTTGCAAAAACTGATACATTCTGAAATCTTCATACTACATTTAACACTGTCGTTAGCGACAAATACCAGAAACACA
>CAMTPD010000170.1 GCA_947074265.1 uncultured Porphyromonadaceae bacterium | reverse complement strand
TACACGACGCTCTTCCGATCTTCATTTGGTAATTCATTTGTTCAAAAAGGCAAACCATTTAGAATGGGAGCCGATCTTAGTGTCAGTTTTTAAACAAAGAATTTCTGCAACCACATAACGAACCAAAATCTTATCGCCTCGTTATTTATATGTATATTATAGGTTAAAAACCTTACTCAAGTAGCCTGCTCCAATCACAAGAGCAGGCTATTTCATTTTTAGCAAACCAGATAAAATACACCAATCATCTAGGAAGTATTCTTTTTTTATTGCTATTTTGCGACATCCGACATTTATACTTAAAAACAACATATCATGGACACACTTATTACAATTGCTGAGTTTAATGAATTAACTCGTGCACTCTTTCTTAAAAGTCTACTCGAATCTGAAGGCATAACTTGTTTTCTCAAAGATCAATTTATATCGCAAGTTTATGGTACAGGCATCATTACCGGAGGAGTTAAACTTCAAGTATACTCAAGCGATGTAAACACTGCTACCGAGATAATGATTGCACATGGCTATGAGAAAGACTCCGTTGTGATCGAAAATGAGAAAGAAGACCTCGAATCTTCAAAAACAATCTTTAGCAACGTTCCTTACATGCGTCATTTGAGTTATCCAGCTCAAATGTGGACAGTATTATTGCTCACAATAATCATTGGTACATTATTTGGATTGCTATCCTACTTCTTCACATATATCAAATAAATAACATACGACATCATTCACATGGCACGCAAAAAACTATCCAATAGCCAAATTAGTTGCATTGTACTCCTTTGGGGATTACTATGCTTTATACTCATATCCTCTGGAGCAAAACTAGACGGACAAGCTATATTTGCCATCGTTGCATCCGGAATTATCGTCTTTGTACCTATCTATAAACAGATACGTCGAAGAGAATAACAATTTACTCATCAATATTCGCAACAACAATCAAATTGATCGAAAATATATCACTTTTACTTTCACTTTTGTTTTGTATCTCAATTTTATATTTATCTTTGCAACCACACACAAGGTATAAAAGTAATTTTGACAACCATAATAAAGTAATTGATACACCATGAAAGCAACAGAAGTATTGGATCAATTGAAAAGACGTTTTCCAAACGAACCTGAATATCATCAGGCAGTACATGAAGTATTAGAGTCTATTGAGGGTATTTACAACGAACACCCTGAATTTGACAAAGTAAACTTGATTGATAGACTTTGTATTCCAGATCGTATTTTCACGTTTCGTGTAACATGGATGGACGATAAAGGAAACGTTCACGCCAATATGGGTTATCGTGTTCAACACAACAACGCTATTGGACCATACAAAGGAGGTATTCGCTTCCACTCATCTGTAAATCCTTCTATTCTTAAATTCTTAGCTTTCGAGCAAACATTCAAAAACTCACTTACTACACTACCTATGGGCGGTGGTAAAGGCGGTTCAGACTTCAACCCAAAAGGCAAATCAAACACAGAAATTATGCGTTTCTGCCAAGCATTTGTGTTGGAATTGTGGAGACACATTGGTCCTGAAACCGACGTACCGGCAGGTGACATTGGTGTAGGTGGTCGCGAAGTAAGCTACATGTATGGCATGTATAAAAAACTAGCTCGCGAAAACACAGGAACATTCACCGGTAAAAGCTTGGAGACAGGTGGTTCATTGATTCGTCCCGAAGCAACAGGATACGGAAACGTATACTTCTTACTTGAAATGTTGAAAACTAAAAATATCGACATCAAGGGTAAAGTTGTTGCAATCTCAGGATCTGGAAATGTAGCACAATATACTGCAGAGAAATTAATTGAGCTTGGAGCAAAAGTTGTTACCATGTCCGACTCGAATGGTTATATATACGATCCGGAAGGTATTGATCGCGAAAAGCTAAACTATATAATGGAATTGAAAAACCTTTACCGCGGTCGCATCCGCGAGTATGCAGACGAATACGGCTGTAAATACGTAGAAGGTGGACGTCCATGGAGTGAAAAATGTGATATTGCATTGCCAAGTGCAACACAAAATGAACTTAACGGAGACGATGCCCGTGCATTGATTGCAAACGGATGTATCGCTGTTTCAGAAGGAGCTAACATGCCTTCAACTCCAGAAGCTATTGAAGTATTCCTAGCCAATCACATCTTGTATGCTCCGGGTAAAGCGGCAAATGCAGGAGGTGTAGCTACATCTGGTTTGGAAATGACGCAAAATGCAATCAAACTAGGTTGGACTAGAGAAGAAGTTGACGAAAGATTGAAATCAATCATGAAATCTATCCACGAGCAATGTACTAAATACGGTACAGAAGCAAATGGTTTTGTAAACTACGTGAAAGGTGCGAACATCGCAGGATTCATGAAGGTAGCAAAAGCTATGATGGATCAAGGTGTAATCTAACTATAGAACCTGAAGGTATTAATGTAAAGTTTAATTTTTGGATCAAAAGGGGAATGTAACTCGTTACATTCCCCTTTTTTTATTTTCTTGATATATTCTAAACAAAAACCTAGTGAGGTTTATTCTCAAACCATGCATACTTTTTCCGGAAACCATGCATGGTTTCTGAAAGAACCTAACTTACTTTTTTCAAGAACAATACAAGCTTTGACTTGTACTGAAATTTAGGATTTATCACTTCATTCCTTATTGTATTTCTTAAGAAAAAAGACTTTTAAAAATCAAGTAAAAACCTATAATCGCAGATCAAACCAAAAGCTAACGATCCACAAATGGGGCAGAATGTATAAAATAATGCTACCTTTACAAGACTAACGATCCAAATTATGGAAAAAGAAAAGCTTAGCGAATTATTCCAAAAGCACACCGGATGCATCGCCATAGCCATAACGGAGCTTCCTTCTTCAGGTTCGAATCGAAGATATTTTAGAATCACCGGCGAAAATAATTTGTCTCTAATCGGAGTCTGCGGTACCCAACCAGAGGAAAATGCAGCTTTTATTTATATGGCAAAACATTTTGGCGAACAAGGGTTACCTGTTCCAAAAGTGCTTATACAATCAGACGATACGAATTATTATCTCCAAGAAGATCTAGGAGATACACTCCTTTTCGACGCCCTAGAGAAAGGTCGAAAAACAGGTGTGTATTCGGATACGGAAAAGTCTTTACTACATAAAACAATGGCTATGCTTCCCGATGTACAATATCGAGCAGCAAATGACATGGACTTTAGTCATTGTTATCCGCAACCATCATTCAACAAACGCTCCATCCTTTGGGATCTCAATTACTTCAAGTATTGTTTTCTCAAAGCTACCGGTATGGAATATCAAGAAGATCGCTTGGAAGATGATTTTGAGAAACTAGCAGATGTATTACTGCAAGATGACTCAAATACTTTTCTATACCGTGATTTTCAGGCTCGCAATGTAATGCTTTGCAATGGCGAACCATACTTTATTGATTTTCAAGGTGGCCGAAGAGGACCTGTTTACTACGATGTGGCCTCGTTTCTATGGCAAGCAAAAGCAAACTATTCCGATTCACTTCGCAAAGAATTGCTTCGTACCTATTTAAAATCACTCAAGAGGTATACAACGGTAAACGAGGTTGAATTCAAAAAGCAACTTCAACACTATATTTTATTCCGTACACTTCAGGTACTCGGAGCATATGGTTTTAGAGGATACTTTGAAAAGAAACCTCATTTCATACAAAGTGTACCCTATGCAATCTCCAATCTAAAAGCGTTGCTGAAAAATAATTTCAAAGAATATCCTTATCTAAGTGCAGTTCTTCGTGAACTTACTGAACTAAAACAGTTTTCAGAGGATATAAAGAAACGACGCCTCGAAGTAAAAATATTTTCCTTTGCTTATAAAAAAGGCATACCAAACGATACTACAGGTAATGGAGGCGGATTTGTCTTTGATTGCAGAGCAATCAATAATCCGGGTAAATATGAGCGGTACAACCATTTTACCGGTCTAGACGAACCCGTAGTAGAATTTCTTGAAAATGAAGGAGAAATTACGAGTTTCCTCACGAATGTCTATCCAATTGTTGATGCTTCGGTACAGCGATATATAGATCGAGGATTTGCTAGTTTGATGATCTGTTTCGGATGCACTGGCGGACAACACCGCTCGGTATATTCAGCACAAAAGATGGCAGAGCATCTACACGATAAATTCGACGTTAAAATTCAACTCATTCATAGAGAACAAAACATTGAACAAATTTTAGAATCAAGATTATGAAAGCAATGATTTTTGCAGCGGGCACAGGTAGCAGGCTTAAACCGTTGACAGATACAAAGCCTAAAGCCCTCATCGAAGTGGGAGGAAAACCATTGCTCCAACATGTAATTGAAAAACTAAAAACATCAGGTTTTACATACATCGTTATCAATGTGCACCATTTAGCCGATCAAATTATCGACTTCTTACAAGCGAATGATAACTTTGGTATCGATATTCGCATTGCAGACGAACGCGACTATCTACTCGACACCGGCGGCGGAATCAAGAATGCAAGACATCTACTTGAAGGTGATGAACCTTTCTTAGTACACAACGTAGATATCTTATCCAACGTAGATTTAAAGGAAGTCTATGAATCGCATATCAACTCCGAAGCTTTGGCTACACTGGTAGTGAGCAAACGTAAAACGAGCAGATACCTTTTATTTGACAAACAAAACCGTCTTTCGGGATGGAAGAACAAAGAAACAGGAGAAATTAAATCCTATTTCCCCGACTTCGATCCTTCGAAATACGAAGAATATGCATTTAGCGGAATACATGTATTGTCTCCGCAAATATTTGAATGGATGGATGAGTGGACAGGTAAGTTCCCTATCATCAACTTCTATTTATCTATTGCTGCAAAAGCAGATCTTCGGGCCTACCCGGCAGAGCATCTTCAGTTGCTCGATGTAGGTAAACCCGAAACACTGCAACAGGCCGAAGAAATGTTTAAGGCTTAAGAACAACGCCCAAACTTTTCTTTCCGTCTATTTTTACCACAATCGGCTTTTCAAAACGGACATGTCTGAGGTATTCCGTTTCATGAAGAGCCGTTTGTGCGTTTAAGAAGTCTTCATCAAACCATCCGTCTTTATTAAATGGATTGATCAGATCGGAAGAGCACACGTCTGAACTCCAGTCACTCCGGAGAATCTC
>CAMTPD010000169.1 GCA_947074265.1 uncultured Porphyromonadaceae bacterium | reverse complement strand
AAACAAACGAAGAGTGAATCGTCAGGTCGGCACCTGACAATTCACTCTTCACTATAAATAAATTCAGTCGTCGTTATAAACGAATGCGTTTATCCCATTATATAATGAGCTTTATTTGGCATGACTTTATACACCAATGCCGTAAAAATCCAGCTGCATACAAAGATACAAACCGCCATCAATGGTACTTGCAACGGAATTGGTAATGACGATGGGCCGATCAATAGGAAAAACGGTCCCACAACAAAGTAGTGAACCATGTAAATACCAAAGCCACATTTAGTCATATTGGCCAGCATCTTCACAACTACCGGATTAGATACCGTTACTTTTTGCAGTGCTAAAAATACTGCGGCAGTCATCAACAATACATTCGGACTACAGAAGGTGAAGTAAAGCTCCATCTCTGTTTCCGTAGCATGTGGGTTGGCAGCCGTAGTACTAAATCCGGTATACGTCACATAATACCCTACGGCAAACATCAACGCACTTATCAGTAACGTTTTCGATGTACTCCAACTTACACCCTGCTTTAAGTAATGTCCCAATAGCAGGTATCCGTTGAATCCGGCAAAGTAATACAACATATTGAATTCGTTCCATGTATCCGCACCAAATACATATCCGTTGCGATCAAACAACATTGTCGATACGTACTCACGAATGTAAGGGATAAATAATGAAACAATCCAGATAACCAGAAACACTTGTTTGGTCTTTTTAGTTGCCGTACCGATCCATCCGGAGAAGAAAGGCATATACAAATAAAGTCCGATCAGCAGGTAGATATACCACATGTGGTTCTCCTTGTGACTGAAGTTGAACGGAATCATAGCCACGTCTTTCAGTGAATCAACAAGTGATTGCGACTCGTGCCCTTGCGTATAGCAGAAGAAGTCGCCAATGATTTCTTTGGGAAGTCCCAGCACACCGGTAAACCAAGGAAACATGCTGTAAAGTACAGACCAGATTAGGAAAGGGAAAAGAACACGGAAGATCCGCTTTTTGTAGAATTTGCCCAGATTATCGGCACGCACCGGAAGCAACAGCAAACCGGTCATCATTACAAATAAAGGAACGGAAGGACGCAACAATGAGCCATAAACGGCTGCCCAATGTGTGTACTCCGGAATCGTGCGCATCGTAGGAGATATATAGAACGGGTCTATACAATGCACCCCGATTACCATTAGCATTGCTATACAACGTACCACGTCGAGCCATACCATTCGGTTGTCATCAGTTAAGTTTCGAGTCATAAATATTGTTTTTGAAGAAAAGAAAAAATACTTTCACAAAAGTCAACATTATACAACCCGAATCCTAATTATTAAACACGAAATACCCTTCTTAAAAGATTGCTATAAAACATACAAGAGGGTTACCGATACTTTTCCTAGTTATTCTTCTTTCAACTCTTTGATCTCGCGATTTAGGAAATATGAAAGAATAATTCGAACCACAACGATTCCGCCCAAAATAGTAAGCTCATTTAGTCCGGGTTTTAATACAGTTTCGAGAATATCGGATGCAATCAGAAACTCTAGCCCTAGCAGCAAATAACTACCGCACTCTACACGAATACGACGTATCGTTACCATCTCGAAAGTTCCGTTGCGTCGTCGCCACTCATTGCGCACAAAGGCCACAAACCCAATCAAGGTACCGTAAACCACAATTACCAAACTCACCGCACTAATCACGGTAGCCATAAAACTCAGCACTTCTTTATACCATTCCCAATGCATACCAATGTCTCTTCTTTTTTATGAAACGGTTGTATTCCCCAAAATGTTGCATGGTTGGATTTTATCACAAGAAAAGCTCTGTAAAGAAAGGCGTGCTTTCGATACAGAGCTTTCAACAGGAGAGATCTCAATAAAAAAAGAGACGTGTTCGATTTACATCTTATTTATCTAATAAAACAATGTCGCCTGATATGTTAGAACCTTGCAAGGTTACTTTCAACTCACAACTGTTGTTGGCTTTTATATCTGGAGATAAACTTACAGGATAAACAACCACAGCCTGACCTGTACTGATCGTTTGCGTTTGTGTAGAATTTAAAGCAATAGTACCGTCTACTTCGATCGAAAGAGCAGAAACTGTTGCCTCCCCGTCACCATTAAACCTGCCGATTTGTATCCCTTTTAAGGATGCTAATTTACCTGCCGGTATCGTGAATACAAATGTTTCGTTGCCTTGTTGCTTAAACGACCACACTCCTACTCGTTGTGTGTTTACTTCTTGAAGCAATGCCGGAGTGATTTCCGAAGCTAAAGCAATTAATTCTTGTGCGGTCTTTACCACATCATTTGGTTTATCTGCTTTGGAAAGACCTTTCGACTTTTCTACCCAATTGCACTCCCATGATGGAAAGTCGAAACGTACATTGTTTTTTCGCGATGCAAAATAATGCTGCCAACGTGGAAGATAATAGTCACGAACCAAACCGGACCAAACTCGGGCAGAATAGTCATCGACCGGAGGCCCCCAGATTGTAACAATCCGTTTGGCATTGCTTTCGTACTTATCTTTCAACTCGGGAGTTGCACCTTGGTTACGTGCATACTCAACCCATCGCTCCAAATTTAGTGTAGGATGTGTACTGAGTAAACGGTCGATACCCAATAATACGGTCTCGAAGTCTTTTTCGTATTTGATTGCCGCCGCTGTATCTCGATTCAGATAGCATTGGTCTATTACCTTGACTAGCAATTCTGCTTTTCCGCCTAAATAAAGTGCTGTGAATTCTGCTAAATCGACACGATACAATGGAGCATCCTTCATTTGTGGTGCCGCTTTTGCAAAACTTTCGAGACCGATAAAGAAAGTAGAATCCAAGTTGATACTTCCGTTTGCTACGGTACCAGGACGAAACTGCCAATTGTAACGCGGATGGTCGGTAAATGTTCCGTAAACTGATTTACGAAGCAGTGACCAACAGGTTGCAACTTCAGGCGGACAGCTTCCGTATCGATTGAGCGAATAGTTTTCTAACCACTTCTCTACATCCATCTCAGAGTTGTTCCAACCTGCATCGGTATAGAGTTCGTAAATTACTTCGTTATTCTCAATACCTTCTGGTGCCAAACCGTGAGCTACTAATTGACCTTTATTGGGAGAACGTAGCGCCTCCAAATGACCGTTGGCATAGAAGTCGAGCATACCGGTAAGTCCGGTCTTCCCGCCCATATTCGGAATCACACTATATACCCATGGCTTATTGTAAAAGCCTTTATAGAAATCCCAGTTTACTTCCGACTTCCAGAAATGTTTGTTATAGTCGACCGCCAAGTCGAGCAAAAGCATTTTATGATCGGGCACTTTAGATACTAATGCCTGAAGTGTTTCGTAGTCCCAAATATGACGTTGGTAACCAAACATCCATCCTTGCATTACCCATATTGCTTCCGGATTTCCTTTTTTAATACTTTGATAGACTTTATCGCCGTAGGATGCTACAAGTTCATAGCGCTCTTTGGTTCCTTTTTCGGGAAACGGAATCTCCATTTCATTGAAGCTGTCGACTAGATAACGATCGTTCTTTCCAAACTCTTTTTCCCATTCTTTGATAAATGCAGTACCGATTTCACTAAACAAAGGTTCTTGTGGCGAAATCATCCAGTTGTGAAAAGCACCGCCCCAATGTGTTTGAATAAGTTCCAATTCGGGATGCACGCGCTTAAACGCCGGAGGTACAAAGCCGGGGAAACCCGGACAAATAGGCTTCATACCCAATTCGCGCATACGTGTAAGTATCTTGTGTTGAAGCTTAACCTGACCTTTATGCCACTCCTCGGTAAGCGGGCCGTCGATACCACTGATATTTCCCATACGCATCCATGGAAGATGAGCCGGCCCCACAAAATAGCTGTTTATTTCTTCTTTGGTTAGTCCCATTTTCTCCCATACTCGTGCAATAATAGCTTCGTATGCTACCAATGTCAACGGCATATCAATACCGTGCAATGCCATCCAATCTATTTCTTGCTCCCAACGTGCCCAATCCCAATAAGGCATGGTATACCCATAGGTTACGACATTAAAATTATAATGGCTTTCGAATGGAGAGACTACGGTTTTAGTCGAACTCGTTTCCAATTGCTGCGGAACTCGAAGATTACTTCCCGACCAACTGTATATACCTAGTTGATTCTGTTTTGCATAATCGTAAAATCCCTTACAAAGAGCTACCGGACTACTGCCCTCAATTGTCAAAACACCGTTTTCTACTTGATGTGTAAAGTAAGTTTGTTGCTTGTTTTTCTTTAGCTTTAATTTTACCGGCAAATCGGACTGTTGCGTTGCTCGCTCAATTACTTGCAAAGCACTCGATGCCGAAGGTTTTTGCGCAGATAATACATTTGTTGCAATCAAAGCGAGAGCAACAAAAACCTGCTTTGTCTTTTTCATTGGATATTGTGTTTAGTTAGTATAATAGATGAATAGCTCATTTAAAATATTTTCATGGTAAGCTAGCCTCCTCTCCCTTCCCGGGAATCCTTATTACGTCCATTCACAGTTAGCGAAATGTATAATTATTGAGACTTCGAAAAACAAATTTATAAAATATAAATCTTTGAAATAGTAATAATGCTTATTTTGCAATAAAAAACAAAGATGCCATTCTATGGCTTGATCGAATTATATAAGTTATAATATCAAATACAATTTCACCTTAACAATCAGTTTACTCATGAAGAAGTTTTTAGTATCGGCAGCTATTGCCTGCCTGAGCATTGGTGCTTCGGCACAAAATATCAAATTACCGGCTCCGCAGAAGACCGGAGGTAAACCACTTATGGAAGTGCTTAATGAAAGACAGTCGAACCGTGCTTTCGCGAATAAAGACTTATCAGACCAAACTCTTTCAAACCTGCTTTGGGCTGCCTGGGGTTTTAATCGTGAAAACAAACGTACTGCTCCATCCTCTAGAGACAGACAAGAAATTGACGTTTATGTCTTGTTGAAAAAAGGAACATATCTGTACGATGCTAAAGCAAACTCATTGATAGAAGTGTCAAAAAAGGACTTGAGAAGTTTTGCCGGAACACAAGAGTTTGTTGCATCTGCACCTGTCAACTTAGTTTATGTATGCAACAAAAATAAGATTTCGGGCAAAGATGATCAGGCTTTGATTGAAGCAACGTATGCAAATACC
>CAMTPD010000168.1 GCA_947074265.1 uncultured Porphyromonadaceae bacterium | reverse complement strand
CCCGCTCTATGAAAAATCACGAAGTTCAACGAACGAAAGATCGTGTCGATACAGTTTGCAGGCATCTTCGTATGCGGCAAAAGCAGGAACACAAATCATTGTATTTGCTTGTTGATATAAGTAGGCCTCTAGGAAAAAGGCTTCAGCCGAACCATTGGTTACCAATACCTGACGTGAGGATACCCCATGAAAAGCCGCAATCATATCTGTAAGCTCCGTCACGTTGGGATCGGGATAATTATTAATACAGCTCAGCCTTGATTCGAGGTGTTTTAATATTGGAGCCGACTTATGGTTGCATGCGATATTGGAACTAAAATCGTACTTTATTTTTCCTTTATACGCATGCAAGTTGTTTCCATGTCCGTTGATCATACCTCCAATGTTTTATACACATACTCCATGTCGATATGTTCACGTACCCAATCGGCTAGTTTGTCGTAGTTGGCATCCTTGCGTGCTTTGTAATCTACGTCTGTGCAAATATCCGCCTCAACTTGTTCTAGTATATATGCAATCACATCGTTGTTGTCAAATACGCCATGTATGTATGTACCCCAAGTTTTGTCGTTTAGGTAATAACCATCTTTTTCGCCATTAGCCAAAACAGCAAACGGAGCATCGGTTTCAGTCTTTCCAGCATGTATTTCATAGCCTTCGCCCTCTCCCTTGTGATGCGTCATTGCAAAGTGGCATTGACGGGTTTGCTTGCCCTCGCAAAGCGTAGTCTCCGTAGGGAAAATACCCAATCCCGGAATGGACGTAACATCACCCTCTACGTGTAGCGGATCGTGAATCCAGCTTCCCATCATCTGAAAACCGCCACAGATACCATACAACGGTTTATTCTCACGGTGATGTTTTAAGATTGCCTGTGCCATACCTGTAGAACGGAGGTACATCATATCGGAGATTGTGTTTTTAGAACCCGGAATAATTACGATATCAGCCATTGCAACATCTTCTGGTTTGTTGCTATACATGAGTTGCACCTCCGGTATTTGTTCTAGCATGTTGAAGTCGGTAAAGTTCGACATGTGCTTGAGCAATGCCACCACAATGCGTACTTTCTTTTCGCCTTCTTTTGCCTGATGGCTGTCTAGAATTACCGCGTCTTCTTGTTCTACAAAGATATCTTGAAAATAAGGAACCACACCCACTACCGGTTTGCCCGTAAGCTCTTCAAGCATGCGACGTCCTTCGGTAAAGAGGTTGATATCTCCTCTGAATTTATTAATGATAATCCCTTTGATTGCGTCGCGCTCTTCTTGAGGCAGCAACAAGATAGATCCGTAAACACTGGCAAAAACTCCTCCTTTGTCAATATCGGCAATCAGGTAAGTGGCAGCATCGGCATACAATGCCATACGCATGTTTACGATGTCTTTATCCCACAGATTTACTTCTGATATACTTCCTGCTCCTTCTATTACAATCGGGTTGTATAGAGAGGCCAACTTGTCGAAGCCTTTACATACTTCTTGAAACAGCATATCGCGATCTGTCTTCTGAAAATATTCCGAAGCCGATTTATTTCCGGCAGGCTTTCCGTTGAGCACAACCTGAGCTGTGGTATGATTGGTTGGTTTCAGTAGAATCGGGTTCATCTCTACCATGCAATCGATACCGCAAGCTTCGGCTTGTACGGCTTGTGCACGCCCTATCTCTAGTTGGTTTTTTGTAGCATAGCTATTGAGTGACATATTTTGAGCCTTGAAAGGGGCAGGATGATAACCGTCTTGCAAAAAGATACGGCAAAAGGCAGCATTGATCACCGACTTACCTACGTCGGAACCTGTACCCACAAACATAATAGGCTTTAGTTGTTTTGTTTTCATTGCAGATAAAATTTTGAGTTTTCAATTTTGATGATTCCTCCATAAGGCACTTCGACATTAAATGCATCTTTTGCCTCTACAAGTTGGAAGTACACCAATGCAGCTCGGATTACTCCGGCATGTGTTACGATGCAGACAGGTGCATCCGTTTGGGGTAATTCTGCTATAAATTGCCCTACGCGAGTATACAAATCTACAAAGGATTCGCCATCGGGACAACGAGCCGTAAGGTAATTGTCAAACCAGCGTTTGCCATCTTCTTCTTTATAAATATCCATCCAGGGTGCACCCTCCCATCGCCCAAAGTGCATTTCCTTAAGACGTTCATCGTAATAAATCTGTTGCTCAAGCAGATCTTGTGCTAATAGACTACATCGCAGCAGCGGACTACAATAGGCTTTTGCGAAATGCAATTGTGATAGTTTCTTTTTTAGCAACTCAACCGAAGTACCATACGATTTATCGGGCATCACATTGAGCCATCCGTAACAAGTTCCACCCGCAATATCAACTGCCGTATGGCGTATCATGTAAATAGTTCTACTCATACTGTATACCGTGTTGCGATAAACACCAAATAAAACAATAGTTCGTTAAACTGCTGTAAGGCTCCGAGTGTATCGCCCGTAAACCCGTCGATCTTTTTATGCAAATAGCGTCGGAAGCAGAAGAAGAGCAAGGCAGAAGCCGTCAGGATAGCTACAAAAAACCAAGCATTGAAAAGGATCAGTGGCAATAACCCGAAAAGCAATCCGAAAATAAGTGTAGTAAGATCGATCTTGTTTCGGGTAAATTGACCTTTGCTAGGTTCGGTACGAGCATATTGTGACGTATTGATAAGCAGCATTGGTGACAGTCGGCTAAAAGCTTGTGCCGCAATGACTACGTAGACAAAATCTCGATTATAGATGCTTGTAAATAATGCGACCTTAAGAAAAAAGAGCATAATCAGAGCGATAACTCCATAAGTACCAATATGACTATCTTTCATGATAGCTAAGATCCGTTCTTTAGATGTTCCCCCTCCGAAGCCATCAAAAAAGTCGGCAAGTCCATCTTCGTGCAAACACCCGGTTGTAAGCAACATCACAACAATCATTAAGACAGAAGCGATAACTCGGGAGAAAAAAAGATTGGAAACCTCAAAGGTGATCCCTCCCACAATCCCAACTATAATTCCGACAAGGGGGAAGTATCGGAATGCTTTTGTTTGTATCTCCTCCGAAAACTCTAAGTTTCGTGGCACAGGTATACGGCTGAAAAACAGCAGCGCATTATAGAAGATATTTAGTTCTTTCTTCATGATTAATGATAATATCGGGTGTTGTATAGCGATGGTTATTTATCGACTTGTGTAACAGCTGCAGTTTCAAAGCTAGCCATTTCATTTAGAAAAATAAGAGACGATTGAATGATAGGATAAGCAAGTGCTACACCTGTACCTTCGCCCAAGCGTAAATCTAATTGCAATATCGGATCACCTTTTAGATACTTAAGCATCAATACGTGTCCTTTCTCGTTCGATGAATGAGAGAATAACGTATTATCCAAAATATCAGGCTGCATCTCGTAAGCAGTGATAAAGGCAGATGTAGCGATAAAACCGTCTGCAAGAATAAGCATGTTGTTTTTCTTTGCTTCCAAGATACCACCTACCATCATCGCAATCTCAATACCACCAAAAGTAGCAAGGGTTTCGAGCGGAGTTTGAGGATCGTATTTTGCAGCAACCTCACTCAAGATTTGGTATTTGCGTTCTACTCCTTCGGGATTAAGTCCGGCTCCTCTTCCTACACAATCGGCAAGAGACACACCGGCAAACTTATGCAACAACAAAGATGCCGGAGAGGTATTGCCTATTCCCATCTCTCCAAAGCCAATCACATTACAGCCATTTTCAAACTCACGACGTACGTATTCGGCTCCTTTTTCCATTGCCAAACGACAAAGATCCATATCCATTGCCGGCTTGTGAAGCATGTTGTTTGTGCCACGAGCCAGTTTGCAACTCTCTACGCCACAATTCTCAGGAAAGTCGTAATCTACACCACCGTCGATGACACGTAGGTTAATGCCATGCTGACGCGTAAATACATTAATCCCTGCTCCTCCGTTTACGAAGTTGAGTACCATTTGATGTGTAATCTCTTTCGGACACGGACTCACACCCGCATCGGCTATACCATGATCGGCTGCAAAAACCAAAATACATGGATTGCGTAGTTCCGGTGTAAGTGTATTTTGAATCTTACCAATTTTAAGGGCAATTGTTTCTAACTTACCTAGCGATCCTAATGGCTTAGTTCGGGTGTTGATTTTATGGATTAGTTGTTGTTCTATCATGTTGTTGTTATTTTAATTGTAAAGGAATACCAGAGATCATTGCTACTACTTTATCGGCATGCGTTGCGATGTATTGATTTATCCAGCCTTGCAAGTCTGTAAAATGACGAGAAACCTCATCGGGTGCATGCAAACACATTCCGATTTCATTACTAACTACTATCAGCTGAAAATCTTGCTCTACAAACTTACTCCACTCAGCTTTGGCTTCTTCTACCGATTTATTGAGGTCGTAGCCATTGTCGTGAAAGATATTGGTAAGCCAAAGGGTAATGCAATCGAGCAATACTGTTTTGCCTGAAAGATCGAGTGAACTGATCTCTTTATCTTTCTCTATGGTTTGCCATTGCTCGCCACGATCGGCCTGATGACGACGAATTCGATTCTCGAAATCTTCGTCCCACCTACGCGCTGTAGCCAAATAAACAGGATTATCAGACAGGCTTTCGGCCATACTTTGCGCATATCGGCTTTTGCCCGAGCGCTGACCGCCTGTTACGAATATGATCTCTTTCATTGTATCTTGTTTTTACTTCTTCGAACAAATATCTGTTTTGTAGATCCACTTCAACGTATCGCCCGGTTGCAATAGTTGCTTGTAGGCCAATACACGTGGACTTACATCGTTGATCTTATAATACCAAGCATTTTTATATTTCACGTTGGCAACTTTGTTTATCGACTCTACAAAGATATAATCTTCACCCGCAGGATGGGTACTAATATCGGCACAATGTTGCAATGCAATCAAAGCTGTCAGCTCCGGAGTCCATTTTACGGCTTTTGTTACTTGCTCCGATGCAGCCTTTCCAAAGTCGATCACTACATAAACCGAGTCATTCTTTGCATCGGTTTGGGCTTTAGCACTTGTTGTTCCGGCGATAACTAAACACACCAACAACATCACATATTTCATTTTCTGTTTCATCTCTTCTCTATCTTAGTTAAAGAATTTGTATTGAACCCAACAAGCACCTTACAGGCATTTGTTTGGTAAT
>CAMTPD010000167.1 GCA_947074265.1 uncultured Porphyromonadaceae bacterium | reverse complement strand
GGGCTCATAACCCAAAGGTCGTCAGTTCGAGTCTGGCCTCCGCAACTATCAAGAGAGTATTCTGAAGAATACTCTCTTTTTTTATACCCTTATTTAACCGACAATCAACGGTATACGCACACACTCCTAGCAACAAACACCACCTCTTCTTTTAAATACATCAATCTTTTACTTCCTACTTTATCCATCAACCATTATACGCAAAAAAGCCTTTGCGCTGCTGATTATTAATCAACCTCACAAAGGCTTCTTTCGAATATTTCTTTCTTAATTATAAATGCTTACGAATACGTGGCGTCAACAGTAATAAATACGCTGCACAGATAAATAATACTCCGATAGCACCGGCCTGACTATCTGTTGCGTCTGATGCTATCCCCATCAACATTGGAAAGATTGCTCCGCCTGTTAGCCCCATTATCATCAATCCCGAAACTTCATTTCGACGTTCCGATTCTTCATTTAATGCTTCTGAGAATATAATTGCAAATAGATTTGAATTGCCTAATCCAACCAACACCAATGATGCAAAAAGCAACACACCAGAACCTGAAATCCATAATCCCACAAGCCCTCCTAACACACAAAGGACACTAACAAGGAATACTTTGCGTGCTGATACGTGTGATAGAACAAAAGAACCAATCAAACAACCAATAGTACGTGACAAGAAATAAAAACTTGTTGCAAAACTAGCCTTTTCGAGTGACAACCCCAAACGCTCCATCATCAGCTTAGGTGCCGTTGTATTTATCCCAACATCGGTACCAACGTGCATAATTATCGCTATAAAACACAACAAAACCGTTGTATTGCCAAATAGACGAAAACTATCTAATATTGAATTATTTCGCCCCTCGTCAAGAGACTCTTCAATGTCTGTAAATAATAACCAAACGGTTGGTATTAATGTAATGAAAGCCAATAAGGGAAATATCATCAACCAACTACCAAAGAAGGTCGCTGCCCAAACAGCAACAATGGGCGCAGCAAAAGAAGCTAAACCCTTAAAGAATTGCCCTAAAGTAAGACTTGCAGCTAATCGATTAGTTGGTAAGATATTTGAGAGAAGAGGGTTTAATGAAACTTGCATCAAGGCATTTCCAATGCCTAACAAACCGAATGCAATCACCATAAGTGATAAACTATAATCAAAAATAGGTATCAACATGGAAGCAAATGTTATCACAACACTTGCAATCACAACGTTTTTTCGACCGAAACGATTCATCAAAACCGCAGCCGGTATAGAAAGAACTAGAAACCATAAAAACACAGTCAAAGGAAGAAGATTGGCAATTGTATCCGATAAGCCAAAGTCCACCTTGATATAGTTGGTCGCAATACCTACAATGTCGACAAATCCCATTGTAAAGAAAGTCATCATTAAGGGTATGAACGCTAGAAATAATTTTTTGTTTTTCATAATTTCTAAATAAAGACGGGCAAAGTTAATACTTTTCGTAAAAACTTTGCCCGTTTTCTTAAATTATGTAGTCAAAAAGATTACTTCTCATTCACAGAGAATGAATAAGGAGCGTCTTCTGGCTTGATACCACGTGTTTTGTTAGGCGTATCTGTCATATCAATATCAATAACAGCACCTTTCATCAAGTCGAAGTGACCGTAATACGTTTTAGAGTATTCTTTACCGTTCACAGTTACACGGTTTACGTAACGATTCTTATCACTGTTATTTGGAGCATTGATAATAATCTTATTTCCGTTCTCCAATGTAATTGTTGCTTTCTTAAACAAAGGAGCACCCATTACATATTGATCAGAACCCGGAGTTACAGGGTAGAAACCAAGAGCAGAGAATACATACCATGCTGAAGTTTGACCGTTATCTTCGTCACCGCAGTAACCATCAGGATTTGCGTTGTACATTTTGTTCATAACCTCACGCACCCAATATTGAGCTTTCCAAGGTTCACCTGCATAATTGTACAAGTAAATCATGTGTTGGATTGGCTGGTTACCGTGCGCATAGTTACCCATGTTCATGATTTGCATTTCACGAATTTCGTGAATAACAAAACCATAATAGCTATCATCAAAGTGAGGAGGAACACCAAACACAGAGTCTAGCATTTGAACAAACATCTTACGTCCGCCCATCAACTCGATAAGACCTGCCGGGTCGTGGAATACAGACCAGCTATAATGCCAGCTATTACCTTCAGTAAAGTCACCACCCCATTTCAATGGAGAGAAGTTCGGATCAAATGTTCCGTCAGACTTACGTCCGCTCATCAAGTTGAAATCTTTATTGAATAGGTTCTTATAGTTATAAGCACGTTTCTTATAAAGCTCAATTTCTTTTTTAGGACGCTTCAACTCTTTTGCAAGCTGATAGATACACCAGTCGTTGTATGCATACTCCAATGTACGAGCCGCATTCTCATGAATGTTTACATCTGAAGGAATGTAACCCAACTTGTTGTAATACTCATGGCCAAGACGACCTGTTGAGCTTACCTCTGGGTGTACATTGTTTGTTCCGTGAATCATGCCTTCATACATTGTTTTCACATCATCCACTTTCACACCTTTCAAGTATGCATCTGCAAGGATAGAAGCCGAGTTGTTACCAACCATACAACCTCTATGACCCGGACTCGCCCATTCAGGGAAGAATCCACTTTCTTTGTATGCGTTGATCAAGCCTTCTTGAATTTCTTTATTAACGCTTGGATACATCAAATTCAAGAATGGGAATAACGCACGGAATGTATCCCAGAAACCAGTATCAGTAAACATATAACCTGGCAATACTTCACCATTGTAAGGGCTATAGTGTACTACATCTCCTTTTGCATCGTACTCATAAAATTTACGAGGGAATAGCAAAGAGCGATACATTGTTGTGTAGAATGTTCTGAATTGATCCACTGTTCCACCTTCAACTTCAATGCGGCCCAATGTTTTGTTCCATTCATCTTTACTTGCAGCAACCAACTGATCAAACGAGTTGTTACCAAGTTCTTTCAAGTTTAGTTCAGCTTGATCAATGCTGATAAATGACGAAGCCACTTTAGCGTGTACTAATTCGCCACGTTTTGTCTTAAAGCCAACAACCGCACCTACGTGGTTTGCTTTGCGCTCCAAGTCATTATTCAAGATTGAATCACCAAATGTATACGTTAATTCAATTGGCTTATCAAATGTAATTACGAAGTAGTTTTTGAAGTTTGCAGGTACACCACCGCTATTCTTTGTAGAGTAACCAACAATTTTGTTTTCTTCCGGGATAATCTTTACAAACGACCCCATATCGAAAGCATCTAATACAACAAAAGATTCTTTTGCTTCAGGGAATGTAAAACGAAACATTGCCGCACGATCCGTTGTAGTCATCTCTGTTACTACATCATGGTCGGCAAGATATACTTTATAATAATATGGTTTTGCAACCTCTGTTTTGTGAGAAAACCAGCTAGCTCTCTTGTCTTGGTCAAACTCAGGACCAGTTGTTACCGGCATGATTGAAAACTGACCGTAATCATTAATCCAAGGACTTGGCTGATGTGTTTGTTTAAAACCTCTGATCTTGTTGGCAGTATACATATACGCCCAACCATCGCCCATCTTTCCTGTTTGCGGCATCCAGAAATTCATACCCCAAGGGCGGGCAATTGCAGGATACGTGTTACCTGTCGAAAGCTCGAAAGTCGATTGAGTTCCAACCAGTGGGTTCACGTAGTCTACAGGATCAAAGCCGTTAGCAGCTTTTGCTATCCCGACACTAGCCAATGCCATAGCTAGTACCGCAAACACTTTGTTCATTTTAATCTTCATACTTTTTACTCGTCGATTTAATTATTCTATTGGGTTTCTTTATTTTCATCCGGGTTTTAACTTCATCTTAGTGTTTTTCCGGTCAGAAAACTCAGAAACCAACCTGAGACAACTCAGTGTTTTTCCGACCCCTAAGATACAATCAGTAGAACATCATAAAATGATAACAATCAATTCAAAAGATTTCATTATTCATTCAAAAGATTCATTTTACATACTCTACACCGATTCCTTCAAGTCTTTACTCTATTATTGTGTTACGTTTTGTTTTACAATTTCAATAAACGCCTCTATATCTTCATCAGTTGTATCCCATGAACATACAAAGCGCACCACATTACGTGCTTCATCCCATGTATAAAAGAAGAAGTGTTCTCTAAGCTTTTCTATAATGTATTCCGGCATCGAAACAAACAATGCATTAGCTTGTACCGGATATTCAAAAGAGAAATCTTCAAACTCAGAAAGAGCCTCTTTAAGTCTCAAAGCCTGTTTATTAGCTCGAGTTGCATTTGCAAGCCACAGTGCGTTATCAAAGTAAGCTTCAAATTGAGCTGTAAGATAACGCATTTTCGACGCTAATTGAGCAGATTGCTTTCTAATAAATGCTAAATCAACCGCAAGTTCTGGTTTAAAAGCTATAACAACTTCACCCATCATCATACCATTCTTCGTACCGCCCAAGCTCAGGATATCCACTCCGGCATCAACCGTACAGTCCTTCATACTGCAACCAAGTGTAGCACAAGCATTGGCCAAGCGCGCACCATCCATATGCAGATACATACCATAACCATGAATCAAATCAGCAATTGCTCTGATCTCTTCAGGTGTATAAACCGTACCTACCTCTGTAGATTGCGAGATGTAAACCACCCTTGGCTGCGAGTGATTACACTCTCCGAAACCAACAAGTTTAGGAGTGATTAACTCTGGCGTTAGTTTCCCGTCTGTTGTAGGAATTGAAATAATATGACAACCGGTCATTTTAGTCGGAGCACCGCACTCATCCACCTCAATATGTCCGCCCGTTGCAGTAATAATACTGTTAAACGAACGCGTTGCAGCTTGTAGTGCGACACAGTTAGCACCAGTTCCGTTAAAAACAAAAAAAGGAGATGCAGATTCTCCGAATTGTTGTTTGATAACCTCTACCGCCTTGGTAGTCCAGCAGTCGTCCCCATACCCGATCGCATGGTTGGTATTAGCATTGAATATAGCTTGCATAATATCAGGATGTACACCTGAGTTATTATCGCTTGCAAAACTTCTCATATAATTTCTATTTGCCACAAATATAAACTAAATGCTTGTTAATAAACATGCTGATAAGATCGGAAGAGCGTCGTGTAGGGAAAGAGTGTACGTCCTGGTGTAGAT
>CAMTPD010000166.1 GCA_947074265.1 uncultured Porphyromonadaceae bacterium | reverse complement strand
CTTCTATTCTTCTTTAAGACAGTGGGTATGTACGATATTCTTTTTTAAGACCAGACTTGCTGTAAATTAAAGCTTTCTGTTTGCTTATCTTCCAAATATTTCGTTTCTTTGCACCGCTTTGCGCAATCTCTGTCGGTTGAATAAGTAGCCCGTTACATTGCGTTGGGAAAAATAATCAATTAAAAAAGCTATACAAAGATGGATTTAATTAAAATTGCAGAGCAAGCACTTGCTAGCGGCAAAGAACTTCCAAAGTTCAGAAGCGGTGATACTATCACTGTAGCTTATCGTATTACTGAGGGTAACAAAGAACGTATCCAGCAGTATAGAGGCGTTGTTATCCGTATCTCTGGACACGGTGGCAAAAAACGTTTCACTGTACGTAAGATGTCAGACAACATTGGTGTAGAAAGAATCTTCCCTATGGATTCTCCATTCATCGATAGCATCACTGTTAACAAATACGGTAAAGTTCGTAGAGCTAAGCTTTATTACCTTCGTGCACTTACAGGTAAAAAAGCGAGAATCAAAGAAAGACGCGTTGTTCGCTAATCTTTGCTTCAAAGCTAAAAGATACAAGGCCGACAGGATTATTCCTGCCGGCCTTTTCTTTTGCCATCAACCCAACTCTTGAATAATCTTTATAGCATCTCAATCTCGTTTTTGTACTTCCTCTTTTTGTTTATAGCGACCTTTATTTTCAAATCTAGTGAAGACTGAATCGTTTGATGGGCATCGAACAATTTAGTCTTCACTAGGTTTAAATCGTTCGATGCCGATCGAACGATTCTGTTATAATGAAAAGAAAATCGTCAGGTCGGCACCTGACGATTTTATCTTCATGTGTTTTGAATCGTCAGGTGCCGACCTCACGATTCGATCTATGCATAGTTTATTTTTGTTCGTTGCAAGGATGTTACTTACAATACTTGTCGAGTAGTTTGATGATACTGTAAAACAGTAGCATAAACACAACGATTCCAAGCATGGTAATAACCGTTACTTCAAGAGCGCTGATTAAATTGGCATTCATTTTACCGCGTATTTATTGTTTTGACGATCGTGATTATGAAAACAAAGGAATAAGCGAAAGAATAAATCCTCCGGCAATAACCGAGCCGATTGGCCCGGCAACGTTAGCAATCACGGCGGGCATGAGCAGTTAGTTGGTAGGGTCGGCTTCTTGTCCCAGCTTGTGAATAACACGTGCCGACATTGGGAAAGCGGAGATTCCGGCAGCTCCAACCATCGGGTTCACTTTGAGATGGGATGGCAAGAAGATGTTTAGCAATTTGGCAAACAATACACCTCCGGCAGTATCGAAGACAAATGCAACGAGTCCTAATGATATAATCATCAACGTAGAAACGGATAGGAATTTATCTGCTGTCATGGTGCTTGCAATGGTAATACCCAATAGCAAACTCACAATGGAGGATAGCTCGTTTTGTGCTGCCAAGGATAACTTGTTCAACACACCGCACTCACGTACCAAGTTCCCGAACATCAAAAATCCGATCAATGCTACCGACGATGGTGCCATGATACCGGCTACGATGGTTACCAGGATTGGAAACAGAATGAGACTGGTCTTGGATATGACTTTCGGACTTCCTTCCATGCGGATTTGTCGCTCTGCTTTCGTGGTAAGTGCTTTGATTACCGGTGGCTGAATAATGGGTACAAGTGCCATATAGGAATAGGCGGCTACGGAAATAGGGCCTAGTAAATTCTCTGCAAAGCGGGATGCAACGTAAATGGAGGTAGGTCCGTCGGCTGCTCCGATAATCCCGATCGAGGCTGCTTCTTTGAGGTCGAAGCCCATGAGTGTGGCCGCAGACATGGTAAAGAAGATTCCAAACTGGGCGGCTGCTCCAAACAATAATAGGAATGGGTTTTTAAACAACGGCGAAAAGTCTATCATCGCTCCAACGGCAATGAAGATAAGCAATGGGAACAACTCGGTTACAATCCCGAAATTGAATAATGTTGTCAAGGCTCCGTCTACACCAATGGCCGAAGAGAATGGGATATTGGCAAGGATGGTTCCAAAGCCGATGGGCAGAAGAAGTGTGGGTTCGTACTGCTTGCGAATGGCCAGATAGATCAATACACATCCAATGATTATCATTCCAACCTGTCCGAAGGTTATCGAAAATGCGCCCTCGAATATCGAGGATAAACCAAGTGCATCCATCTTACAATTGTGTTTGTTGCTTGTTGTTTATGTTTGTATTGTAAAGCGTAAATAGCTGATCAATGTATAATTGAAACAAACTGTTTTTGTTTTGGTTGCGGATATGGTTATTAACAATGGCCTAGAAAATAGAAAAGGCCGAAAGCAATCGATGCTCTCAGCCTTTTGTATGAATGTAAATTATACTATTAACAAGTTATCAACAGTTGCGTTTGATCTTTTTATAACCGTAAACAGCTGCATCTCCAAGTTCTTCTTCTATGCGAAGCAATTGGTTGTACTTAGCCATACGGTCAGAGCGGCTCATTGATCCGGTCTTGATCTGACCAGCGTTGGTTGCTACAGAAATGTCGGCAATCGTTGCATCTTCTGTCTCGCCCGAACGGTGAGATGTTACCGAAGTGTAACCGTTGCGGTGTGCCATCTCAATTGCATTCAATGTTTCTGTCAATGTTCCGATTTGGTTTACTTTGATCAAAATAGAGTTTGCACAACCCATCTCGATACCTTTGCTTAGGAAATCTACGTTTGTTACGAAAAGGTCGTCACCAACCAATTGACATTTATCGCCAATTTGTGCGGTTAGTTCTTTCCATCCGTCCCAGTCGTTTTCGCCCATACCGTCTTCGATCGAATCGATTGGGTAATTAGCAATCAACTGTGCAAGGTAAGTTGCTTGCTCTTTCGAGTTTAGTTGTACTCCTTTTGGTCCTTCAAATTTAGAGTAATCGTACAATCCGTCATGATAGAATTCTGATGCTGCGCAGTCGAGTGCGATGGTTACATCTTTTCCTGGTTCATAACCTGCTGCTTTGATTGCTGCAATGATAGATTCGAGTGCATCTTCTGTTCCTTCTAGTTTAGGAGCAAAACCGCCTTCGTCTCCAACGGCTGTACTCAATCCGCGATCGTGCAGTACTTTCTTTAATGCATGGAATACTTCAGCGCCCATACGCAATCCTTCTTTGAAGCAACATGCTCCGACAGGACGAATCATGAATTCTTGAAATGCGATAGGGGCATCGGAGTGTGATCCTCCATTGATGATATTCATCATTGGAACCGGTAATACGTGTGCATTTGTTCCGCCGATGTAACGATAAAGTGGAATGTCTAGATAGTTGGCTGCTGCTTTTGCTACCGCTAGGGATACTCCCAACGTTGCATTGGCTCCGAGTTTACTTTTGGTTTTGGTACCGTCGAGCTCGATCAACTTTTTGTCAATCGCTACTTGATCGATCACTTCCATGCCTTGAATTGCAGGTGCAATTATTGTATTGATATTGTCTACGGCTTTTTTTACACCTTTGCCAAGATAGCGACTTTTGTCTCCGTCTCTTAATTCAATTGCTTCATGTTCGCCGGTAGATGCTCCCGAAGGAACTGCTGCACGACCAAAAGCACCAGATGCTGTCCACACATCAACTTCTACAGTAGGGTTACCTCTGGAATCTAAAATCTCACGTCCTAAAATCTTGATTATCTCCATAATAATAAAATTTATTAGTATCTTATTATAACAAATCACCGTTTTGAATTGTTCCTTGTGCGAATCTACAAAACGTGGGAAATTACAAGCATTAATATTAATTGATAGTTCCTATGACTGCATAGGCTGTACCTATAGAAAAGACAAATACAACTAAAGATCGTGAATGGATTGATTGTGGCTAATTGGTGAATAATTGGGATATGAATTGTGAGGGTTATTGCTAAAGAGGCTATTGGTATTGAGTAAGGTATCGACGCTGGCAGAGATAGCGTGAATGCTACGATGGGGAATCGTAGTTATTGCTGATTGAGAACGACTAATAGTGATTGTTGGCTGTTGGGTATTAGCTCATCGGTATAAAAAAGAAAAGGCCATCTCTAAGAGACGGCCTTTTGACTTTATAAGATATATGGGATAAATCTTATTCTGCAGAAGCTTCTGCTGCAACTTCAGCAGCTGGAGCTGCTTCTTTTTTCTTAGAACGACGTGTTCTAGTTGCTTTTTTAGGTGCAGAAGTTTTCAACATGTTTTCGTTGAAGTCAACTAGTTCGATAAAACACATTGCTGCGTTGTCACCAAGACGGTTACCAGTTTTGATGATACGAGTGTATCCACCTGGACGGTCAGCAACTTTAACAGCAACTGTTGTGAACAATTCGTCAACAGCATATTTATCTTGCAAAGATCTGAAAACAAGACGTCTTGAATGAGTAGTGTCTTCTTTTGCTTTAGTAATGATTGGCTCTACAAATACGCGTAGTGCTTTAGCTTTTGCAGTCGTAGTAAAAATCCTCTTGTGCTTGATCAAAGAAGAGGCCATGTTAGAAAGCATAGCTGCACGGTGAGTATTAGTACGACCCAAATGGTTGAATTTCTTATTATGTCTCATCGCTTTACTCTTTATCTAATTTATATTTCGTGATATCCATACCGAATGAAAGGTTCAAGCTCTCAAGCAACTCATCCAATTCAGTCAATGACTTCTTACCGAAGTTTCTGAACTTCAATAGGTCATTTTTATTGAATTTCACTAGCTCGCCCAAAGTTTCAACGTCGGCTGCTTTCAAACAGTTCAATGCACGTACAGACAAGTCCATATCGACAAGTTTAGTTTTAAGCAATTGACGCATATGCAATACTTCTTCATCAAACTCTTCGTTGCTGTCTGCATCGGTATTTTCGATTGCAATTTTCTAGTCAGAAAATAGCATGAAGTGGTGAATAAGAATTTTTGCAGCCTCTTTTAGAGCTTCCTTAGGATGAATTGATCCATCGGTAGCAATCTCAAGAACTAGTTTTTCGTAGTCTGTCTTTTGTTCTACGCGATAGTTCTCAATCGTGTATTTAACATTACGGATTGGAGTAAAGTTAGAGTCGATCGCTACAGCGTGTAGATCCTCTTCAGTAGATTCTCTATTTTCATCTGCAGGAACGTATCCACGTCCTTTCTTAATTGTTAGTTCGATTTGGAAACTTGCGTTTGGATCAAGATGACAGATTAAG
>CAMTPD010000165.1 GCA_947074265.1 uncultured Porphyromonadaceae bacterium | reverse complement strand
GAGACATACACCAGGACGTACACTCTTTCCCTACACGACGCTCTTCCGATCTTACGTCACACACTAAATCTCTAAACAACAAGTATATAAAAAATAATTGTCCATCTAAAATGACGTATTTAGATGGACAATTGCATGAAAAGCTCTTTTTATTTTAAACTAAACCCATAAATATTTTATTGAATTGCAGGCTTTATCGTAATAGCAAAACCTCCACCCGCAGCCATTGGCAGTGTCAACTTCGAGGCTTTTGTAACCTTCTCTTGAACCACTTCGAAAGCAGTCGGATTCGAAACCCAATCTGCATCTTCGGCATCTTTATAAATAGTTGCCACATATTCGCCATCGGCCAAGAAGTCGAAAGTGATATCAAGAGTGCGTTTTTCCTCGTTGGTTGTAGCTCCAACAAACCAGTTGTCTCCCGCTCGACGGGCAATGGTTATGTATTTTCCTATTTCGCCATTTACAACAACAGACTCATCACAATCGGCATTATAATCCTTGATAAACTGAAACGCCGGATGACCTTCGTAATTTTCGGGAAGATCGGAGGCCATTTGCAGCGGACTATAAATCGTAACCAACAAAGCGAGTTGATGACAAAGCGTACTGTGCACACGCGTTTGAGAAATATCTTTTAATTGATCGTTCCATTGCGTGCGTTCACTCTTCTTACCTAGAAGCAATACATCTAGTATACCTGGAGTATAATCTGTAGGACCAGCCAAACCTCGTGTATAAGGAATTGTTGTAGTATGTGAAGGCGAATTCCCTACACTCCAAGCCTCCCACTCCATACCACGCACAGCTTCGCGCGTCATCAAGTTGGGCCATGTACGCTCCAAGCCCGAACCCTTACTAGGCTCATGCACGTCGAGCATAATATCATATTGAGCAGCTTTTTCTACAATGTGCTGATAGTGTTCTACCATCTGCTGACCGTGATGGTTTTCGCCTGTAGACACTCCACCTGCATAACCAGTTTTTACGGCATGAATACCCAACTCTTTACAAAGAGCAAAAGCAGAATCGACCAATGCTTCATATCCATGAATATCTGCACCCGTTTCGTGGTGCATAATCAACCATACACCTTTTTGCTTAGCATAAGCTGCAACCTCACGCAGATCGTATCCTTTGGCAGAAGTAATATAATCGAAAGCATCTTCTTCTCCCCACTTATCCCATCCGGTATTCCAGCCTTCAATCACAACGCCCGGAATATCATTCGCTGCAGCAAAGTCGATGTATCGCTTAGCCTCTTCGGTGGTAGCAGCTTGCATCTTTCCTTCTTTCCACTGCTTACTACCCAAGTGCATTTCCCACCAAATACCCATATAGGTCATTGGTTTGATCCACTCCGATTGCGCAAACTTCGAAGGCTCATTCAAGTTTACCATCATCGCAGATGCTACAAGCCCCTTAGCCTCGGGCGACACCACCACCATACGCCACGGCGTATGAAATGGAGCCTTCACATAAGCCTTCACCCCATTTTTCCAAGGAGTTAGTTCGCACTTCATGGTGCCGTCTCCCATGTTCTTTATAGTCATATCGGGATACTTTACAATAGCCGCCTCATGAATAAACAAGTGTGTACCATTATCCTTGCGCATCGACATCGGAGTAGCTGCCCACGAAACACTATCGAGTCTGTTATTCATAAACAACTTCTCGTAAGTATTAAAATCGGCATAACTCCACCATGTTTCGGGATTACCACTTACTTTAAACTCTGTGATCTCATCCATAATCACAATAGAGTCGTTGGCAAAAGCATCGGGAAACTCATAACGCAACGCAACGCCATCATCGAACAAACGGAAGTTGACACGATACATGCGATTTGTAGGTTTATGTTTTACCGAAACCAATGCTTGATTATAGTGATTACGAACGGATTTATTTTCCCCCCACTGACGATGCCAAACTTCATCGAACGAAGAAAAAGCAACATCCTCTACTTGTAAGTCGCGACAAATCGAGTCGCCACCTTGCAAAACAAAGCCCAAGCGAGAAGGAGCCAATACCGTGTCAGTTCCATTTATTAATGTATAGGATAGAAATCCATCTTGCGAAGTTTCGAAACTTAGATTAAGTTGCTTATCGGGAGAAGTGACGTGCTGCTTAGATACAGATGTACACGACACAGCGCCCATTAGAGAAAGAGCGAATAATATTTCCTTCATAGGTATCATTAGTAGTTTAGTTAGTACGTTTAGTTTTATTGAAATGCAAATATTTACAAATATAAAAAGAGAACCCCATATAAGAAGTCGTCAAAGCTTGTGTTTAAAAACAACTTTTTTAATCTTTGTGCTATACCCGCCATCTTTATCAAAAAAATGACAGAAAGGGTAACTATAAAACCATACTAAATCATCTATTTAAATCAAAAAAGAGTATTATGAAACGAATTTACTTACCATTGATTGCTTTCGCCTTTATTGCCGGCGTAAGTTGTACATACAAAGCGACCGATAAATCGGCAAGCCCAACCAAAACACAAACCGCCACGCCACAAGCTACAGATATACAGACTGCCGAAAACTCGTTAGACTATGCCGGCGTATACGAAGGTACGATACCGGCAGCATCGGGCCCCGGCATCAAAATGACGCTTACTTTAAACAAAGACAAAACCTTTAAGCTTCGCTCGGAATACATCGACGAGAAAGACGGGATCTATACCGATCAAGGGAAATACGAGATCCAAGGAAACATTCTCACACTTAACGTTATGCAAGAAAAGAAATACTTCAAAGTTGAGGAAGGGCGTTTGCGCATGCTTTCGCAAGACAAGCAAGTGATAGAAGGTGCTTTGGCAGATCATTACATATTGAAGCAAACAACCGTATTTTAAGGTTGTTCGATTAAAGAAAAAAGCGCTTGTCCGGATCAATTCCGACAAGCGCTTTCTTCTTATTTATGGCTGACTTTCATGGCTGAAGGTCGTTTAAACAACCGCCTCAACAATAATATTGAAACCACAAAGGTACATACCTCGGCCAAAGGTACGGCTGCCCAAATACCATCCATTCCTACAATTGAAGGCAACACGGTAATCCAAAGTGCCACAAAGACCAATCCGCGCAACATCGATATAATCATCGAAACTTTCGCGTTTGCCAATGCTGTAAAGAAACTAGCCGTAAGAATATTTAGTCCGTTTAGTAGAAATGCAAAGGCATAGATGGATGCTCCTTTTTCGGCCAACTCTACCACTGCGGCGTTGCCTTCTCTACGAAAGAACAAAGCGATGATCTCGCCACCAAACAAAAATAGAATCGTAAAGAGCATTATACCTATGATTACATTTGTTTTCGCAGCCAACTTGACAACCTCTACGATGCGCAACCATTTTCCGGCACCCAAGTTGTAGCTTACAATAGGAATAATCCCGTCGGAAATACCCAAAAACACCGTCGTTCCTACAAAGAAGATGTAATTAATAACCGTAAAAGCCGCAACGCCTGTTTCACCGCTATACTTCATCAATGCAATGTTAAAGAGCATCACACTAATACCGGCCGCAAGTTCGGACATACCTTCCGACGAACCGTTGTAAGCCATTGGCCAGATAAGCTTGCGATCGAAGCGTCCGGCAAGAATGGAAATCTTTCGTCTTCGATTGAGCGTAATGCAAAACGAACAAAGCGCTCCCACCGAAAAAGCAATCCCCGTAGCCAGTCCGGCCCCAAAGATCCCCATGGGCCACACTACCACCAAAAGAATATCTAATATTATATTCAAAAGAACAGTGCCCCCCATAATCAGCATCGAAAAGGTAGGATGCCCCGTTGCCTTGAGCATATAATCGCTAAAAAACATTCCCACAATCAGAGGAAAGAAAGGAAACAATCCCTTGATATAGTCCCAGGCATACGGCAGCAGCACATCATTTGCTCCCAATGCCCGTGCAAGGTCTTTGCCAAATAGCGTGAGAAAAAACGTAACTACAATAGAAAAGACCAACAGCGAAATAAATGCGGTAGTCATTGCATCTTTGGCTCGTTCATAATTCTTTTCACCCATATTGATGCTCACCAACGTTTGACAGCCCACACCAATAACCACTGCGATGGCCGCAAAGAAGCTATAACAAGGAAGCACCAAGCTGACACTGGCCAGCGCGTTTGCCCCCAAAAAGTTACCCACGACCAATCCGTCGATAATCGTTTGCAAACCTAGAAAAAGCAAACCGATCACTCCGGGAATGGCAAAGCGACGAAACAGTTTATCAATTTTTCCATGTTCCAATTGGTGCTCACTTTGCGAGAGCACCTTGTCTTCTATTTGTTTCTCATCAGCATTCGATGTTGCTGATTGCATGTTATGTATATTCATAATTCATTCTCCTCCATTGATCATAGTTTTCATTGTCTTATGACCTTCTTCATCTTATTTATACCATTCACACTCAATGCTTATCGCGATTGAACATTTGTTCAATTCATAAGCCTAAAAAAGGCTCTATCGAAAATAGAGCCCGTACATCATTACGGTTTGCAACGCAGCCAGTCGAAGCAAACTCCCCCGGATCGTCTCTTGTGTTTACCTTTTTAGTAAAAGATAAAAACCTGAAAGCATCGACTCAAAGTCGCTAATCAAACGTTCTGCATCTCCTTTGTTTACAGCATTAAGCCAAACACCATCGAGCAAACAAACAAAATATTCGGCCATCTTTGCCGCTTCGGTCTCCACATTTATAGCTCCTTGCTGCTTGGATATCTCGATTGCATTAGCCCATATCTGGGTTTCCTTTTCTCGCATCAAAGCAAAACGGTCGCTGAGTGCCTTGTATTGCTGCGTAAAGCGAAAGATCAGAAAGTCGTAGTTGGCAATTGAAATATTATACGTTCCATGAAATTCACCCCACGCAATTTGCATCGCTTTGGTATATTTATCAACTACGTGCGCAATCAATTGCGGAATATTTAAACCCGCTACGGCTACTTCATCTAACTCAAGCAAGTTTACCAAGTATTTATCGGCAACAGCCAAAAACAACTCTTCTTTGTTGCCAAAGTAATGATATAACAATCCGCGCGACATAGCGGTTGCTTTCTGAATATCGGTTATTGATACGGCATCATAACCTTTGGTAAGCAGTAGCAGAAACGTCTGCTTGAGAATAAAGTCTTTCGTGTCGTTTGTTTCCATTTCTCACTAGATCGGAAGAGCGTCGTGTAGGG
>CAMTPD010000164.1 GCA_947074265.1 uncultured Porphyromonadaceae bacterium | reverse complement strand
GTGCATTTTGCATCTGTGGCCGTGCATTTTGTGTTCGTGACCGTGCATTTGCGTTACGTTTTGCACCATGCTGTACCTCGGTTACAA
The DNA here is from genome assembly GCA_947074265.1 of uncultured Porphyromonadaceae bacterium. GTDB lineage: Bacteria > Bacteroidota > Bacteroidia > Bacteroidales > CAMTPD01 > UBA12018. Next base: position 5,159 of record CAMTPD010000164.1, on the reverse strand, counting down.
ATACAAACGCAAAACCCTGGTTTTTAACCACTTAGTACAACTTTGCATATTTAGTGCGGATATTGCGTCCTAACATGAAATAGTCGAAATCAACAACAGAAAGAATCCCTCCCATAATCTGCTTAAAGTTGGTATCAAACACCACATCTCTCTTGTCATTGGCCAGCCAAAGATGATACATCCCCAACAAAACACACCGACTCTGCATCGACAAAGAATTGTACACTTCATTATTACAAAATGGAATTTCTACACTGGATAATTTAGTCATAACTCGATTTGATTTTATTGTTAAATCCGTTTGTTTACGCTTGCAAAGCTAACAGCGACACTTGTCGTACTAAAAAGTGAATTAATCTTTGTAAACACTTAGAGAATGTCTGAAGAATAAAGGCTTATTTTGATAAAATAATACATGTTTTAATTAAGATACACTAGTTTTAGATCAGCAGAAAGCCCGTATTCGACTCTAATTCGTCAAATACGGGCAAAAAACCGCAAAAAAAAGAGTCCTCTATACCTTAGAAAACTCTATTTTTTATTTTCATTAACAAATAAACCATCCTTTTCAGGGTCAAAATCATCAAGAAGCTGAGCAAACTCACTTTTACTAAAATCATCTTCGACGAAAATACAGATAAACATACAGCAATTCACAATAAGACCGGTAGAGCAATCCAGGGTTTTATTGGCTCGAAAACGATTTATTCCATCCGCCAAATCTCTGTAATCATGTATATGCAACTTACACGGTGGCAACAAATCAAACATAGCATCCAGCTTCTCTTTTAGTGTAGCTAAAAAATTGGCAAGAGGCTTAGGAAAAATATATCCCCCTGTTTTACAATACGACAACACCGCGCCAAGCCTTTTGCGCAAAACACTTATCGACTCTCTGCACTCAATCAGCCCACGACAATTGATTTGCTCATTTACCACCACACAGCGTTTACACTCGCTACACAAACACGAAGTAGCAACCTTCTCTTTTTTTTGTTAAGTTCATAGATTTATTGTTTCTATTGTTGTACAATACAAACCAAAGATAGTTAATATTAACACAACACCCCGCAACAAATCTAACCCGCAAATTACCTACGCCATTCATATAGCACCCACCTTTCACTTTACAATATTTTGAATTTAAAAACAATTCGTATAGCTTTACACTATTAATCACATCGAGACCAAACGGTTGTATATTATTGGAATTTGTAATGGAAAGATACATCAAATCGTTTTCGTCGCTTCGCACCCTAAAGCAAGAGGGCAAAGATGCACCTCACAAAGCGATACTACTTCTTAGTATGATTGACTTGATCGCATCGGGCGAAATCAAGACAAACCGCATTGATCTGTCTCCGGCTCTGATCCGACAATTCAAGTGGAACTGGAAAATATTTGTCAATGATGAGCGAGGCAACAATAGGCGGTTGATTAAAACTCCATTTAAGCACCTGGGCTCTGAGGATTTCTGGAATGTATCTCCCGACGAAAAATATGCATTCATCGAAAGCCCTCTATTTTCTCTACTCAAAGAACAAGAAAACAGAATCACGTTGCGCAATGTACTTATCAAAACCTACCTCAAGCAGCAGCAACCTACTACACAGCCGCACAAAGTAGATTTTACACAGCTAGACGCTACTGCCGATACCTCTTTGCGGCCGTATCAGATCGACAACAAAGCTCGTATCTATGATTTCTGGCATACAGGCAGAAGCGTGATGCTACAAATGCCTACTGGTACGGGCAAAACCCGCTTGTTTGTTTCCATCGTAAAAGACTTGCACAATTGGGGAAAACAAAACAACAAAAACGTAAATGTGCTTCTTTTGGCACATCGCAAAGAACTGATTGAGCAAATCGCTCAAAATGTAAATATCAAATACAATCTGGCTCACGGTGTTATCAATCCTCAAAGCCGCGAACAAAAGGAATACAACATCCAGATAGGTTCTGTTCCTACCCTTACGCGCAGACTCGAAGGATGGTCTGATAAAGATTTTGATGTGATTATAATAGACGAAGCTCATCACGTAAAAGCCGACAGCTACAAGCGTATTTTACAAGAATATCCAAACGCAAAGATTCTGGGCGTTACGGCTACTCCTTACCGACTCAACGGTGCAGGATTCAGACAGGAATTTGATAAGCTGATTGTTTCTGATCCGGTATCGGAGTTTATCAGGAATGGCTATTTGTGTCAGTACGATTACTTCTCTATCACTCCCGACTCAACCACTCAAAAGGCAATCGAAAGCATTTCAAAATTTGCACTCGATGGCGACTACCTCGATTCGGCACTGGCAGAAGTGATCGATACAGAAGGGGTACGTACCAACATTGTGCATACGTATCTCAACTATGCCGGTGGCAAGAAAGGATTGGTGTACACCATCAACAGAGCACACAATGAACACGTATGCAAGCTTTTTAACGCAAAAGGTATTGCAGCAAAAGCCATCGACAGCCAAACAGATTTTCGTGAGCGACAAGCCATTGTAGAGGCCTTTCGCAAAGGTGAGTTTCAAGTACTGTGCAATGTGAATATCTTTAGCGAAGGTTTTGATTGCCCCGACGTAGAGTTTATCCAACTGGCACGCCCTACCAAATCGCTTTCGATGTTTCTTCAGCAAATAGGTCGCGGACTACGTGTTGCAGACAATAAACCAAAAGCGATCTTTCTCGACAACGTCGGACTCTACAATCGATTCGGACTACCATCGGCTACCCGCAATTGGCAAAAGCATTTCGACGGAATCGAAGTAAGCGAATCGGAGCTAAAAGGCACAACAACATCAAGCGACACCCAAACCGTGCAATTCTTCGACGACTTCACGCAAGGCAACGATCCTGTAACCCTGATCCACTCGTCAGATAACGAAACTAACAACGAAAGCCTACAGCTCAACGAGCCGGAAGCAAACAGTTATGAAACCGACAATCAAGAGACAAGCAACGAAACCAAACTATCGCTAACCATCGACGAAATCGATGAAATAGAAAGAGACATCGCAGCCTTTCAACGCTACGGACAACCCATCCCAAACAACCTGCTCGAACGCAAACGCATCCTCGAGCAACAACTCCAGCAAGAGCGGCAAATCGCCGAGTTGCCCCACAAACTAAAGCAACTCGCCACACCCCTCTTCAACAACCTATCCACTCCCCTCTCAATCACAATCACCTATGATCCTACCGAGGGGGTGATTGTAGAGAAAAGGTCGTAAGTTAACTATATTATTAAGCCATGTATTTTTTATATCTTTGCATGGATACACTGTAAATGATTAATCAAACTGTGTAACACTAATAAATATGCCACATAAAGAAACATGTATCATATTTATATGATTAGTTAAGATAAAGATATTGAACATTGTAAATGCTTATGCATACAATCAAAAGACAACCAAGCTTAGAAAACTGATTAGAAGTAATTAATAGACTCTAAGTAGGTGCACACAAACTTATTGATAAAAAGTCTAGTCTTCCAAAATAAGAAATGAACAATATAACTCCATATCACGCAAAATATTTTGCCCACTATCTGACACGTCAGCTTCCGGCGAATGATTTAGGCAAACTAACAGCTGCATTACATAATGCACAAGTTGACTTGACTCCACATCAGATAGAAGCTGCCTTATTTGCTTTTAAATCGCCATTATCTCATGGTGCAATTTTAGCAGATGAAGTAGGGCTTGGTAAAACGATAGAGGCAGGAATAATTCTATCACAACAATGGGCCGAACATAAACGTAAGCTTTTGATCATTGCTCCGGCAAACCTAAGAAAACAGTGGTCGAGTGAGCTTCAAGAGAAATTCTTTTTACCTTCTGTAATTATGGAGAAAAAGAGTTTCGAAGAACAAATTAATCAAGGCAATTTCAATCCATTTAATCAAGAGTCTATTGTTATCTGTTCGTTTCAGTTTGCAAAAACTAAAGCTCCTTATCTACGAAAAACAGAATGGGATTTAGTCATTATCGATGAAGCTCATCGTTTACGCAATGTCTATAAGCCTCAAAATAAAATAGCTATTACGATAAAGAATGCGATAGAAGACCGGAAGAAAGTATTGTTAACAGCTACTCCTTTACAAAATTCGATTCTTGAGCTATATGGGCTGGTTTCTATAATTGATGACTTTATTTTTGGTGATCTGAAAAGCTTCAAAGGAAAGTTTGGAACGCAACTCAATGACAATGATTATCAAATGCTTCGAGATCGTCTACAGCCTGTCTGTAAGCGTACTTTGCGCAGACAAGTTTTAGAATACATCAAATACACCAAACGAGTTGCAATACGGGAAGAGTTCTATCCTACAAAAGAAGAACAAGAGTTATATGAATTAGTAACGGAGTTTCTACAACGTCCTAAACTATTTGCGTTGCCTCGTAGCCAGAGACAGTTAATGACTCTCATTCTTAGGAAACTATTAGCCTCTTCAACCTATGCCATCCATGGTACATTTTGTGGCCTGATTGATCGATTGAATGCTCTATTATTAGCAAATGATGATATAACAGTAACTGATTTTTCTATTGACTTTGAAGGCAAAGAGAATGAAGCTGAAGAATGGATTGATGATGAAGAGGAAGATATCGATGATTCCGATGAAATGCTAATTCTTTCGCCATCTGATATTGAAGCTGTAAAAAATGAAATAAGGGATTTAGAACGATTCCGTGATCTTGCTTCAATTATCAAAAAGAATAGTAAAGCTGAACATCTCTTTATAGCATTAGAAAAAGGTTTTGCGGAACTGGATCGTTTAGGCGCAAACCGAAAAGCACTCCTTTTTACAGAAAGTAAACGAACTCAGACATTCTTATATGAATTGCTAGAACAGCGTGGTTTTAAAGGCAAGGTGGTCTTATTTAACGGTACGAATACAGATGCACAATCAAAAGCAATCTATGAAACATGGCTGAAGAAGCATAAGAGAAGCAATAAAATAACCGGATCCCCAACGGCAGATAAACGAGCTGCCCTTGTAGAGTATTTCCGCGATGAAGCAACTATTATGATTGCAACTGAAGCTGCTTCTGAAGGGATTAATCTTCAGTTCTGCTCTTTGGTCGTAAATTATGATATGCCCTGGAACCCACAACGAATTGAACAGCGTATCGGTAGATGCCATCGTTATGGAC
>CAMTPD010000163.1 GCA_947074265.1 uncultured Porphyromonadaceae bacterium | reverse complement strand
GTATGGACTGCCGACAACGGGCAACTGCCACCCTGGAAAGGCGACTACCACCACGACCTCAACACACAGTTGAGTTACTGGCCTGCCTATACCGGCAACTACCTAAGCGAAGCAATGGGTTACCTCAATACGTTGCTGAATCAAAAAGAAGTGAACAAAGCCTATACCCAAAAGTACTTCGGAACATCCGGACTCAACGTACCGGGCGTGTGCGACTTGCAAGGAAAACCAATGGGTGGTTGGATACAGTACTCGCTTAGCCCTACCGTATCGGCATGGCTTGCTCAACACTTCTATTTGCAATGGAAATACAACGATGATAAAGAGTTTCTTTCCGCAACTGCCTATCCTTATTTGAAAGATGTAGCAACACACCTCGAAGAGGTAAGCATCGTCAACGATAAAGGTGAGCGCACCTTACCCATCAGCTCATCGCCCGAGTTTAATGACAACAGCATCACTGCATGGTTTCCAACCATTACCAACTACGACTTGGGCTTGATGAAGTTTGCCTTCAAAGCATCGGCAGAGATGGCAGCAGCATTAGGAAACACAAACGAAGCCACACACTGGCAAGAACTCTACAACCAGATGCCGGCCTTTTCGACCGACGCAAACAACAGTCTGGTTGTAGCAGAGGGACATCCATACGATGCCTCGCACCGTCACTTCTCGCACATGATGCCTTTTCACCCACTTGGGCTGATCGATTATAGCAACGGGGCGGCCGATAAAGCCATCATCGACGCTTCGATCGCATCGCTAGAAGAGTTTGGTCCGGGCTGGTGGACAGGTTATTCATACAGCTGGTTCGCCAACATGAAAGCAAGAGCTATGGATGGCGAAGGTGCGGCAAAAGCATTGCAAGACTTTGCCAACTGCTTCTGCCTGCGCAATACCTTCCATGTCAACGGAGACCAATCGAAATCGGGCAAGTCCAACTTTACCTACCGTCCGTTTACACTCGAAGGAAACTTTGCCTTTGCATCGGGCGTGCAAGATATGTTGTTGCAAAGTCATACCGACACGATCAAGATATTCCCTGCCGTACCTGCTAGTTGGAACAACATTTCGTTCCGCGATCTGCGTGCGCAACGCGGCGTTTTGGTTTCGGCACAAAAAGAAAGTGGTAAAATGAAGAGCGTAACGTTCAAGTCAGACCACGGAACACCCTTCTTTGTAAAAGACCCATTTGGCGCAGGTGCCACATTTTTGGTAAAGTCACCAAACAAAGATGCAGCCATCAACACAGCTCAACCGGGTATCATGAAGATCGAATTGAAACCGGGAGAAGAACTTACGCTCGTAGCAGAGTAATCTACAACTAAATACATTGTACAATCCCGATTGAGACAACCTATCTACCAAGGCTTCTCAATCGGGATTTCTTGTTTGTCCGAGATCAAGAATCTATTTTCACCGTATGAAGATTCAATTACAACAAAGCAAATAGTTGTATAATCGCATATTTTGCCGTAGGTTTGTAATAACATAAAAACATAAATTTAATGCAATCTATCGATACTATACCTCAAGACTTTCACCTCAAGTGGTCGCGCATTCAGGCGATCATGCAACGCAACAACTTCGACGCATGTATCCTTACCATCGGTGTAAACCTATATTACACAACCGGTGTCATGTTTAACGGTTACTTTTACTTGCCACAACAAGGCGAACCCATCTTCTTTGTAAAGCGCCCCGATGCATGGGAAGACAAGCGCGTAGCACTGATTCGCAAACCCGAACAAATCACTGAGATCCTCGAAAAGAAAGGAATGCCACTTCCTAAAAGAATACTACTCGAAGGAGACGAGCTTACATACAACGAATTCGTTCGCTTGCAATCGATCTTCAATCCCGAAGAAACCGGCAACGCAACAGCCCTTGTACGTAAAGTGCGCATGATAAAGACTCCGCTCGAAATCGAGCAAACACGCATTTGTGCCGCTAAGCATGCCAAGACCTATTCGGAGATTCGTTCGTGCTACAAACCGGGCATGACCGATCTTGATCTGCAATACGAAATCGAATACCGCATGCGTAAAAACGGATCACTTGGTTTGTTCCGCGCATTTGGTTCCAACATGGATATCTACATGGGAAGCTTGCTTGCGGGAGATAATGCCGAAGCTCCGTCGCCATTCGATTATGCACTGGGCGGAAACGGCGCGCATCCTTCTCTTCCGTTGGGTGCTAACGGAACCGAGCTCAAAGAAGGTATGGCGGTAATGATTGACATGGCCGGAAACTATACGCCGTACATGACAGATATGACGCGCGTATTCTCGATCGGCAAACTACCCGACATTGCTTACCACGGACACAATACTGCACTGGAGATTCAAAAGCGTATCGAAACAATGGCTATGCCGGGCATGCATTGCAGCGAGATGTATAACATCGCGCTCGAGACGGCCAAAGAAGCCGGACTCGAAGCTCATTTCATGGGAACCAAGTTGCAGGCAAAATTTGTAGGACATGGTGTAGGTTTGCAAATCAATGAGCTCCCTGTTCTTACTCCACGTTCAAAAGATGTACTCGAAGCCGGAATGATCTTCGCACTAGAGCCAAAGTTTGTATTCCCGGGCATTGGTGCGGTAGGAATCGAAAATACATTCCTCGTTACCGAAACAGGCGTAGAGAAACTAACCATCTTCCCTGAAGAAATACAAGACTTAACTTCAACACTTGAATAATTCTAACCGCTGAGGTTTATATCGGATGATTGTGATTCGATATAAGCCTCATCTTATTTATCGCAATATGAAAAAATTAGGAACATTCCTGCTGCTGCTTTGCGCCGCTGCCGGAACTCAGGCTGCCGACGTATCGAAGGTAAAGCCCGTAAAAAACATTATCGTGATGATTCCCGACGGAACTTCACTTTCTACCGTTTCGTTGGCTCGCTGGCACCAATGGTACAACAACCCGCAAGCACCCAATCTAAACATTGATCCTTACTTGAGCGGAACCGTGCGTACGCATTCGTCGAATGCTCCTATCGGAGACTCGGCTCCTACTACATCTTGTTACATGACAGGGGTACCAACCATTACCGGCTTTGTTTCTACTTATCCGTGGGATGCCGGCAATGACAACATCTATCCTGTAGATTCTACAATGGCTTACCAACCACTGATGACAATCCTCGAAGCTGCGCGCCTGAAACAAGGTAAAGCGGTAGGATTGGTAGTTACATGCGAATTTACGCATGCGACACCGGCCGATTGTGCAGCGCACTATTACAAGCGTGGCGATTACGATGTGATTGGTTCGCAAATGGCATACAACGACATCGACGTGATGTTTGGCGGTGGTGTTCCGTTGCTGAAACAAGACGGTAAAGAATACCTAAAGAGCAACGGTTGGGAAATATACCTAAACGACATGGAAGGTTTCAAAAATGCCAACAACAACCGCACTTGGGCACTGTTTGAAGAACGCGATCTACCGTACGATATCGACCGCGACACAACAATGATTCCTTCGCTTGCTCAAATGACAGACAAAGCGATCGACCTGCTTTCGAAAGATAAAGACGGCTTTTTCTTGATGGTAGAAGGTAGTAAAGTAGACTGGGCTGCTCACGCAAACGATCCGGTAGGTATGGCTACCGAGTTTCTTGCCTTTGACAAAGCGTGTGGCATAGCACTTGACTTTGCGAAACGCAACGGTGAAACTGCCGTAATCATTCTTCCCGACCACGGAAACAGCGGATTGAGCATCGGAGCCAAACGTTGTGGCGGATACGACAAGCTGACTAAAGATCAACTATTTGGACAGTTCTCTCAATTTAAACTTACGGCCGAAGGTTTTGCTAAAAAGCTTGAAGCGACTGCTCCTGCACAACTGCCTGCTTTGTTTGAAGAATATGCCGGAGTAAAACTTACCGACGACGAATTGAAATCGATATACGAACTTAAAAAATATCCGTTGAGTCCGCTTGCCGAAGCAGACAGAACCAACAAGCAATCGTTGAGTTCTTTCATGAGCGAGTTCTTTACTTCAAAAACATGTTTTGGCTTTACTACAGGCGGCCATACAGGTGAAGACGTTTTCCTAGCCTCGTATCACCCACAAGATACACGTCCGTTTGGCTTATGGAACAACACGGATATCAATAAATACCTTTGTGCCTTGTTTGGCATGGAAGGACAACTTCCGCAGCTTACTTCCGAGTATTTTGCAAAACACAGCGACGTATTCGACGGATACAAATACAAGATCATCGAACCCAAAGACAAGGATGGCTACCCGACTCTTGAGGTGAAAGGCAAAAAGAAAACATTGCTAATCAATCCTTACACTTGTATCGTAGAGCAAGGCAAAAATAAAGTAAAACTAAACTCGGTAGTTGTGTATATGGACAAAACCAATACCTTCTATCTGCCTAAGTCTCTTCGCGACTTGTTGCAATAAATTCGCTTGAACTGTAACTTTTGTTTTTGAGATAAAAGACTGCAATCTTCAGAAATATTCAACAGCGGCAATCGAGGAAATATCCTTGGTTGCCGCTGTTTCGTTTTTATGCTAAGCTGTTCGTTTCTTTTCGTCTCGCATCTGACTTTACTGCATTCGCATTACACCCTTATTGCTTTAATATTTACAATAAGCCTCCTTTTCACAAAAACGACAAGCCCTTCTCACGGCCTTATTTTTACGTTTTCAGGGGCATTTCTGCTCCTAGATTGGAGAAATACACTCATTTTTCACCGTCAGAAAATGGCTTTTTCACCTACTCAATGTTGAGTTTTGGAGCAAATAATTTGTGATTCGCCTCAAAAGCATGCAAGCTTTGCCCAAAAAGCATGTTTACTTCTTCCAAAAACCTTATTTCGTTCTCGAAAAAACGCTGTTTGCTTTTTTCCAAGACCAATTTTAGTTTTCGAGGAGAGTATTTTCAGTCACCACGAAGAATGTTTTCATTCTCCACGAAGACTATTTTCACTCTTCGTTATGATTGCAAACAGTCTTCACTGTAACTAAAAATCGTTTTCACTGAAAACAAAACAAGTATTTGCAAACACCGCCCGCCTCAACTCCCACACACTCCATCCTACCCTTGCAATGATACATGGAAGAGAGAATAACGCAATGTGAGCGAGTTGACATTTGCAAAAAGCTTTTGCCAAAGTCTTTCCGCAAACAAAACGTCACCTCGAAAGAAAGTTCTCACTAATCTTTAAAACACTCCGTTACACCTTCGCAGATCGGAAGAGCACACGTCTGAACTCCAGTCACTCCGGAGA
>CAMTPD010000162.1 GCA_947074265.1 uncultured Porphyromonadaceae bacterium | reverse complement strand
AATGCTTGTAGATGCCAGACGAAAAGTCCGAATATCCATCCACCAAGTACTCCACCGATAATACCGACTATCAAATTAACGATAAGTCCAAACCCTCCGCCACGCATTATTTTACCAGCCAAAAAGCCGGCTACAATGCCAATAATTATAAATAAAATCCAACTCATATTGAAAGTGTTTTCTTATTAAACACAACAAAGTCGAATTTGATTGTCGAAATACGTTAAATAGAGTTACTATTGATTTGGATAAAGATGTTTGAGCAAGATTGCATTACATCCGGCCAATTCTTTTTCGTGTTTTTTTACGAAGTCTTGTAGTTCTCTACCTTGTAGTGTAATGAAGTTACTATCAATCTCGAAACTTTTTGTAAGCATACACTTGCAAAAAGAACGTGCCACAGCAGAATCTACATTCCCATGCTGAGTTGTAAGTTCAGCACATACAGATACATTTTTCTCTAGTGTTCTTTCGAAAAGCTCTTTCTTTGTTTCTTTCTTTTTGTTACAACCCGTAAGTAATACACCTACAATAGCACAACCGAATACGACAAATAGCTTTGTAAAGCTGATAAGTATTTTCATATCCTCATTATTTTTTTTAGTTAGAATCCACAGCTATTGAAGCTGTATGAAATATAGCCAAAACAGCTACTCCTTTAGTTAGCTTCCGGCTATCTCGTTGAGTAGCCTGATATTTATTACTTTCATTTGTTTTTGTTCCATCTCTAGAACTCCATCTTTCACCATTTCTCCAATGGCTCGAGCCAAAGAAGGACGTGCCACACCAAATCGATCTGCTAGTTCTTGCTGTGTTTCATCGAGTTGATATACTTTTCCGTCTACGGGATTGTATTTCTTTATTAAGTAAGCTGCAATTTTACTTTTTATCGTCTTAAAAACGTGGAATTGCAGTTTCTGAGATAGAAAACGTGTTGTATTGGATATTATACGCAAAAAATTAGTCAACAATACAACATGCTGTTGCAACAGCTTTACAAAAATATCTCTTTCGAAATAAAGAATCTTTGTGTAAGAAGTAGCTACAATATTAACCGGAAACTCATGATTGTCGGCATACAGAAAGGCATGTGCAATCGGATTAGGTGCATGTATTTGGTCTATAACGATAAGCTTTCCTGTATTGTCTATCATTTCGCCTTGCACACTACCTTCTACAATAATCATTAGATTATTACAAATCTCCCCTTGCAGTGCTATCATAGACTTTTCGGAAAACACCTTGACACGTGCATGCGACGATTCAATCATCGCATGTACCTCCTCTTGACTCAAGCCTTTAAATATAGGACACTTCAAAACATTTTGATAATCCATATTACTTCGTTTAGAAATTCAAAGATATATATTCTTATCAGAAATTATATCCAAAGTTAAAATACAAGCCAACACGTTTATCTCTATTCGAATAGTTTATTTCACCACTTACCGGTCCGAGTGGTGTATCGTAGCTATATTGTGCGCTTGTACACCAAATATCGTCACCTTGATAGATCGATTTAACCGAATCTGAGTTTTTAGCATAAATACCACCTATTGATAGGTACTGCTTCTTGAAGATATTATATCTGAATGCAAGTCTAAGCATCATCAACGAATTATCGAATACTTGAACATTGCGTACACCCGGCATTGCTATCTGCTGACTCATATATCGAGCATTCATATTACCACCTGCATAGTTTTGATATATTGGAGGTACACTGCCTCCACCAAGAAGAATACGCCCCGAGAAGCCGGGAAGCATATACAACTTCTTAGCTAATTTTACAGGGTATAGAAAATCTGCTGCCACTGCTCCGATAGGTGCACTGCTATGGCATTTTACAAAGTTTGTTGTAATCATCTCCCCTTTCAAGTGCGCTAAAACACCTTTGGTAGGATAGTAAATATGATCCAGGGAGTTTATTCCGAATGTTGCAAAATAATTGAAGTATGAATCTGGCTCTATACCGATGGGGTTGTAATTGGGATTGTACAAGTCGCTCGAGCTGCCAAAGAAATCCCAACGAAGACCGGCTTCGAGCTCCCAATTCTTCAACAAGACACCGTATTTAAACTCTCCTTGTTGCCATAGATAACTCACATCGTCTACCTTATGATTTCCGTTATAGAGGTTGAAGTCATCGTATCCGATTTTATAACCTATCGCAAATTTGCTATTAAAGCTTGGACGCCATTCGTAATTTAAAGCAATATACGGACTAACATTTAATCGAATGGTTGTAGACAATTTTGAGCCTTTGAAGAAGTTTTCATAAAAGGTAGTATTCAATAGAATAGAAGCCATCTCTTCCGAATCGAAGCGAAAGCCTACATTTAACTGATTTAAGGCTTGCTCAACCAAGGTAAATGTAATGTCATATGGGGCCTGATCAGATAGTTGATAGGTAACACTGGTAAATATATCCATCCCATCTAAAATAGCGATTGCTTCATCTATATTCTTTAATGTGATTTTCGATTTCTTTTTTAGTTTGATTTTTTCGCGCAAGTATTTTTTTGTTTTATCAGAAACACCTTCAATCGTAACTTCACCTAACTCCAACGTATCATTCTTTGTAACATGCATTAATTCTCGAGGAGTAGTTTGCACGAGATGAGCAGTGTCGCCATAAATCTCTTTCTTTATTTTCATCAAATCATCCCAATGGCTACGAGCAGCTTGCACTCCTCGTTGATACATCGAGTCCATTGCAGGTGTATTGAAATCCATAGTTTGAAATCCTTTCAAATCAGGATTGAGATATAGGTCTAGTCCTTTTTTATTTTTCTCATATTCCGTCTTACCGGTAATATCAGTCAGCGTATTGATCAATCCCATTAAAGTTGTTAACTGAGAGGTGGGTGTTTTTCCTGTTGACAAATCAATGCCTATCAAAATATCTGCCCCCATTTCTCGAGCTACATTCGTTGGGAAGTTATTTATAACTCCTCCATCAACCAATACCATACTATCGAGTTCGACTGGCAAGAATACTCCAGGTATCGACATACTCGATCGCATAGACAACGGCAATGATCCTTTTTCTAACACAACATAATCTTCAGTTACAAGATTTGTTGCTACACAATAAAATGGAATTGGTAAATCCTTAAAAGAATCCATGTGTTGATAACCAATCGTAAGTCCCGAAAATAGATTTAAGATATTCTGACCGGTTATAAGTCCGGCCGGAATTTCATTTTTCTTTTTTAAGCTATATGGAATACTCAATAAATATTTCCCTTCTACATCTCTTGCTCGAAAAGAACGATATCCTTGTGGTGCATTATTACTTAGCAGATAAGACCAATCAAGACTATTCACTAAACTATCGAGCGACTGGGCATCATAACCAATCGAATAGAGTCCGCCAACGATAGCTCCAATACTGGTGCCTGCTATATAATCGACCGGAATCCCTGCTTCTTCCAACACTTTCAACACACCAATATGGGCTGCTCCTTTTGCTCCACCTCCTCCTAAAACCAAGCCTACTTTCTTGCGTTCTTTGACTTCTTGCTCTTGAGAGAAAGCGATGACATTATTGCCAACAGATGCTAATATCAACATGAATACTATAACCTTTCGCATAATTTGTTTATCTAGTAGATTATTCATTAATTTTTACTCAATCCATATAGTAAACAATCAATTAACGTTTCGGTTGAATGATGGTTGAAAACTTCAACATCTATTTTTATTAAAGAAAAACTTTCTCTTGTAACATAGGTTACAGACTTGCGAAATACGACACTATACCTTTGCCTTCGTAAACAAGATAACAATCCTAAAAACGATACAAATATGTCTATGTTCTGTTTTCAGTGTCAGGAGGCAGCCAAAGGAACCGGTTGCACCATCAAAGGAGTATGTGGTAAAGATGAGACTTTATCTGCCGAAATGGATAAACTTTTATATCTGGTAAAAGAAATATCAATACGCACTACGTTGTTTCGTAGTAAAGGTGCTACAATTTGTGATGAAGTAAATCATTTTATTGTTGATGCACTATTTGCAACAATTACGAATGCTAATTTCGACAAGCAAGCAATCTTAGATAGAATACACAAAGGAGAAGCATACTTAGATAAGCTCAATAAAAAAGCGTCTGATTTTTACAGTGAAGAAGCTTTCAACTCTGCTCTTAAGGCTTATGCTCCATACAAAGCTATTACTGAGATTAGCAATGAGGATATGCGCTCTTTAAAAGAACTGGTAATTTATGGAGTTAAAGGACTTGCTGCTTACGTAGAACATGCATATAATCTTGATAAAGAAAATACGGATATATATATTTTCATGCAAGAGGCTATTTCGGAAATATCTAGAAAAGAGATATCAGTAGAAGCTTTGATTGCTCTTGTTTTAAAAACCGGAGAATACGGAGTTAAAGGAATGGCTCTACTTGATGAAGCAAATACTTCTCGATATGGTAACCCTGAAATAACAAAAGTAAATATCGGGGTTCGTAACAATCCGGCTATTCTTATTAGCGGACATGATCTGAAAGACATTGAAGAGCTGTTGGAGCAAACAAAAGATACAGGAGTAGATGTATATACACACAGTGAGATGCTTCCGGCACACTACTACCCAAAGTTTAAGCAATACGACCATTTTGTAGGTAACTACGGTAGTGCTTGGTGGAAGCAGCGTGAAGATTTCTCTTCTTTCAACGGTCCGATCTTATTTACGACTAACTGTATTGTTCCGCCTACAGAAAATGCTGTATACCGAGATCGTATCTATACAACCGGTTCATCTGGCTATCCGGGATGCAAGCATATTCCTGCTCGTGAAGTCGGAAAAACAAAAGACTTCTCTGAAATCATCGAACATGCAAAACGTTGCCAAGCTCCTACCGAAATCGAAACCGGTGAAATTATCGGCGGCTTCGCACATGCTCAAGTTTTAGCTTTGGCCAGTCAGGTTATAGATGCCGTAAAAAGTGGTGCTATTCGTAAGTTTATTGTAATGGCCGGTTGTGATGGAAGAATGAACTCTCGAAGCTATTATACTGATTTTGCACAACAGCTGCCTAATGACACTGTGATCTTAACTGCCGGTTGTGCTAAGTATAGATACCACAGCATAATGACAACACTGGTAATATGATCATAAATTTCCTTCTAAGAGAGTCAAAAATTTTACGTCAACCTGAAATCTAAATGGACTTTATTTTACCTTGCTAGTTCTTGTCTCTGGTGATTCATCATATTATGCAGTTTTAAAGACAAAATTCTCGTT
>CAMTPD010000161.1 GCA_947074265.1 uncultured Porphyromonadaceae bacterium | reverse complement strand
TTGTGTGCACTGTTCACTCATGTCTTTGTTTTTGGAGACACGTTGAAATAGCTGATTATTATAGTTTAATAAAACACTATCTAGTTTTTCTTGAGCAAAAGCCTTCTCGCGGTTATATTGAAATGTAACCACGCATAAAACAAAAGACAAAAACATTGTAAGAATTGCCCAAAATATTTTTTGATTAAATGAAACTCTAGGTTTTGTATCCATTAAATTAGTCATCGGTTTTCTGGAAGTCTGATTTATTTTTGTCAGAAGATAATGAGAGAATATAATTATTGGTTATTGTTTTGAGAGGTCTTAACCCTCAAAACAATAACCAAAGCCCAAGCGAGTTACAATATTTTTACCGTATGGACCTATCTTTTTACGGAGACGGGTGATGTTTACATCAATAGTACGATCAAGGACATAAACTTCATCTTTCCAAATTCTAGATAGAATCTCTTCTCTTGAGAAAACATTTCCTTTGTTTTCAAGTAAAAGTTTTAATATTTCAAATTCTTTTTTTGTCAATGTAACTTCCTCACCGTCAATACTTGCTTTGATACGTTTTATGTCAAGGCTCAACGTTTCGTAAGTAAGGAGCTCACTTTCCTCAACTTGAGGTTTTGCGGCAGCTGTTCTACGTACCACTGCTTTCACGCGAGCCATTACCTCTTTAATTGAAAATGGTTTTGAAATATAATCGTCAGCACCCAGATTGAATCCGGTAAGCATGTCGTTTTCTGTATCTTGTGCAGTAAGAAAGATAATTGGTATGCGAGCAGTTTTTTCGTTTTTACGAAGCATATTTGCCATCTTGAATCCCGAAATTTCTCCCATCATGACATCCAGAAGTAACAAGTTGTATTTTGTGAGATCGAGCGTAAGGGCTTCTTCTGCACTATTAGCAGTATCAACATCATACCCTTCTATTTCTAGATTGAATTTAAGGATCTCGCAAAGATCTTCTTCATCGTCGACAACTAAAATTCTAGTTGTTGCCATTTAAAAATGTTTTGAATTATGTAAGTCAAAATTGTTACAGATAGCTATAGCGATGGTCTAAATCGTATAGATTGTACATCTGCGTTACAAATATCTAAAAAATATCCGCTAAGAAAGGATTTAAGATATTACAATTCTGTTAATTTTATTTTGGCTAGCTTACATGTAAGCATTGATGCATTTTATTCTTCTCATACTTTTGTGTATACTTGTATTGCAAAAAATTCAATAATATGAAACCGTTTCTTTATCAGGTAGCTGAAGTTTTTTATCAACATCATAAAGACGAGCTCACTTCGTATGCGTTTGTTTTTCCAAATAGACGTGCAGGTATTTTCTTTCAAAAATATCTTGTACAGGTCGCGGGCAAGCCTATGTTTTCTCCTACAATCGTAACGATTAATGACTTGTTTCAGAAACTATCTGGAAAACAAACGGCAGATAGAGTAGGGATGCTGTTCCGATTGTATGACATCTTTATAGCACATAGCGGTTCGAAAGAAACTTTTGACGAGTTTTTATATTGGGGAGAGATGCTGTTGTCCGACTTTGATGATATTGATAAATACATGGTAGACGCAGCACGTTTATTTAGCAATATCTCCGACCTTAAGAATATTGATAACGACTTTGATTTCCTAACCGATGAGCAAATTGCTGCGATTCGCAAGTTCTGGTCTACATTTAATCCTGAACGTTTGAGCGGTAATCAAAAGGAATTTTTAGCAGTATGGGAAGTTCTTCTCGCAATTTATACAGAGTTTAAAGAAAGTCTGGCTGAAGATAAAATTGGTTACGACGGGATGATTTTTAGAGAAGTAGTAGAAGAAGCCAAAGCCGGAAAAGAGTTTGCGTTGCCGTATAAAAAAATTGTATTTGTAGGGCTTAATGCATTGTCTACAAGTGAAGAACAATTCTTATTATACTTAAAGAATCGAAATCTTGCCGACTTCTATTGGGATTACGATTCGGACAAGATAACAGATCGCAACAACCGTTCGTCTTATTTCGTAGATAAAAACAAACTCATTTACCCATCGGCATATAAGATTGTAGAAGAACCACTCCGTGATCAAACGATTGAAGTGATTGGTGTGCCTTCGGGGGTAGGACAAGCAAAATACGTGTACTCCTTATTGAGCGACATATACAAACAAGATAGCGTAACGTCACTAGAAGCAATGAAAACGGCGGTTGTATTACCGGACGAAACATTGCTGATGCCGGTACTTCACTCCATACCCGACAACTTTCAACGTATCAATGTAACCATGGGTTATCCGTTAGCATCTACACCGATAGCTTTGCTAATGGAAAACATTCTAGACCTACAAAAGAATATTCGAATGGTCAATGGCGGTGTGTGCTTTTATTATAAATATGTATTACCCGTATTAAATCATCGATATGTAGCAGCATCAAATCCAGATTTAGTTGTAGGAATAGCTTCAGACATTGTAAAGAAAAATAAGATATATGTAACGGAAGCCGAATTAGATAAATCACCTTTGCTTCGGGTTCTATTTAAGCCGATTCAAAATAAAGAAGAGGTTTCTGATTACTTGATTCATGTACTGGAAGAGTTGGCAAAGATTTTGGTTGAAAATTCACGTAAGAATGCAGTTGCAAAGCAAATGGAGGAAGAAGATTCCGTGCAATTGTCTTTGTTTGAAGAAGCTAGACAAACCTCAGACGAAGAGGAGCTATTATCAGGGCGTGAGGCTATGGATGGTGAATTCATCTTTCATTACTTTACCATGGTTAATCGCATGAAAGATATAATGCAACGTTACGGGCTCAACATTCAACTAGACACTTACTTCCGACTTTTGAAGCGAATGACCGATGGCATATCGATTCCTTTCAGAGGCGAACCATTGTCGGGCCTTCAAATCATGGGGGTACTAGAGACTCGTGCACTTGATTTCGACAACTTGATTATCCTCTCTATGAATGAGGGGATTTTTCCGGTAAAGAAAACGGCCAATACATTTATTCCCTACAACTTACGTCGTGGTTTCGGACTCCCAACTTACGAACATCAAGATAGCGTCCTTGCCTATCACTTCTACCGTCTTATCTATCGAGCCAAGCACGTTTCTTTGGTTTATGATACACGAAGCGATGGCATGAAGACGGGCGAAATGAGTCGTTACATTCACCAGCTTCGTTACCATTACAAAACACCAATCCAAGATAAGCTTCTTGTCTACAATATATCACAAGGCGATACACCAAGCATAACGGTAGAGAAGAATGAAGAGATTCTAAAGAAACTCAGTGTCTACAAAGAAGGAGGGTACAAATCATTATCTGCAAGTTCGATTAGTAACTATATAGACTGTCCGCTTCGTTTCTTTTTTGCAACCGTCGAAGGAATGAGAGAAGACGAAGAGGTAACAGAGCGTGTAGAAGCCGATCGTTTTGGTAGCATTCTGCACAAAGTCCTCGAGGAGTTGTACAAACCATTAGTCGGACATGTGGTAACGGCCGATTTGTTGCATAAAATACGAAAAGACAAAAAGGAAATAACGCATGAGATCGAAAAAGCCTTCGCCGAGATCTTTTTCAAAAGTGATACTGTACGTCCACTCGAAGGAGAGAACTATCTCATTAGTCAGGTTATTTATAAATATATTGATAAGCTACTGGCAAAGGATGCCAAGCTAACACCTTTTACTTATATCGAAAGCGAAAAGCTCATTCAAACACACTTCTCTCTTTCAGATGGTACGCGTGTGCGCATGAAAGGTTTTATCGACCGAGTAGACGAAGTAAATAAACAAGTACGTATTATAGACTATAAAACAGGGAAAGCAGAAAAAACATTCAAAGAGATTGCAGACTTGTTTGATTCGGAATTAAAAGATCGGCCAAAGGCTATCATGCAGGTGTTTACCTATGCACTACTTACCATGGACGAATTCAAAGGCAGGGATCTTGCTCCGGGTATTTATACTGTACGGCAGATATTCACAGATGCTTTCGATCCGGCTATTTATCAGCAAACAGCACCTAAAATCAAACATCAAGTAGACTCCTTTGCCCCTTATGCAAAAGAGTTTGAAGAAAAACTGCGGTCATGCTTAGACGATATCTTTAATCCGGATATAAACTTCAACCAGACCCTGAACGAGAAGAACTGCGAATACTGTCCATTCAAGACAGTTTGCAATAAATAATAGACAAAGAAAACGGCAACAGAATGTTGTCGTTTTTTGTTTCTGAAAAAAGAAACAGAACGTTTGCATATGCCGCAAGTAAGAAATTATTTTCAGAAAACCCGTGTCGAAACCTTTGCCGCCGGAATCTTTGCAATTATAATAACAGTACTTGTGTTAGAATTGAAAGTGCCGGTGATTAAAGACGTTACAAATCGCACAGAGCTATTAAACGGACTTTGGCTTCTAATGCCTAAAATTGTCAGTTGGATTATCAGTTTCCTTACCGTTAGTGTGATGTGGGTCAACCACCATCGCCTATTTAAGATGTTTAAAGTGTTCAATAATGGACTCTTTTGGGGCAATGCATTGTTGCTATTGACTGTTTCTTTTACCCCTTTCCCTACAGCAGTATTGGGCGATTATCACCACAACGAAACGGCAGTACTATTTTATGGATTCTCCATGGCATTATGCAATGGTATGTTTGCAGCAGTACAAATCTATGCGTTTATGCACCCTGAAATCTTAGACTCAGATATTGATGTGCCACGATTTAAACGAAAAACCATTTACTCCGTTATATTTGGTCCGCTTTTGTATATTGCCGGGGCACTGTTATCATTTGTCGATCCTATCATATCCTTTGTAACATATTTATGTATCCCGGTTTACTTTATTTTTCCACATGCAATAGAAGAGTTGGAATTGAAAAAAGAGCCTAAGTAATTGACGGAGACAACTTCAATTACCTTGTAGTTTGTAAGATCCGGGCGACATACCTGTATGATGCTTAAAGTATTTACCAAAAAACGATTGCGTAGAGAAGTTTAAGATATAAGCAATCTCTTGAATACTTTTATCCGAATAGCGGAGCAATGCTTTGGCTTCAAGTATAACAAACTCATCAATCCAGTCTGCGGCAGTTTTTCCGCTCACTTCTTTTATTAGCGTTGATAGATACTTTGGTGTAATAGAAAGTTTAGAAGCATAAAAGCCCACATTGCGTTGTTCTTTATGATAGTCAGAAACCAATTCCATAAAATGCTTGAAAATAAGTTCGCGTCTACTTTGAGACGAGCTATCGTCTGCTTGGTGTA
>CAMTPD010000160.1 GCA_947074265.1 uncultured Porphyromonadaceae bacterium | reverse complement strand
TATTTCATTTGAAAAAGTAGCAGCATTCATCAGCATTAAGTTTTTATCTGCATGCCTACTGTTTTTGAAAGTATACATGCCTAAACTACTACCCGATTGACTTGCAAAAGCCCCTGCTCCGCACCCGAAGCCCCACTTTTTATCACTTTCGTTTTGATTCGAATCATGATAAGCCAATGTATTCGCTTCATTCGATGAATGCAAGGATCTCCGATAACTTGATTGCACAGAAGTATCCGGTTGCTTTGTCGAAGTATTCTCTTCCAAGGTATCCGGTAGCCCAGAATCTGATACGCTTGTTTGCACCATCACATGTTCGGCAACCATGATAGTTTCCTCAACAGTCTTATCTTTTGCAGACAAAGAGGTTGAGCTCGTTGTATTTGTCGGCTTATATTGCTGATCTACTTTTGCAATAATAGCTTTGATTGATTCATTTGATGGAAGCTGTTCTTCAGTATCTACAGATACAGATGCTTCTAAAGAAACTTCTTCTACTTGGACGGCAGCATCGCTATCTGTTGCAGCAACTAAAACTGTTGAA
The DNA here is from genome assembly GCA_947074265.1 of uncultured Porphyromonadaceae bacterium. GTDB lineage: Bacteria > Bacteroidota > Bacteroidia > Bacteroidales > CAMTPD01 > UBA12018. Next base: position 4,716 of record CAMTPD010000160.1, on the reverse strand, counting down.
CTTGTAGAAGGCTGCGATGTATTTTGTAGATAAAAGACAGATGCCGTAACCAATACCCCTACAAGTAAGGCTGCAGCAATACGCATAGGTGTAAACCAAATGAAACGTCTAGTGCCTGTAGGCAGTTTCGCTTCAATTTGCTCCCATCCGTCAATTGGAAAATCATCCATTTCGAAGTTCTCCAATTTAGTTTTAAATATATCATTAAACTGATCGTCCTTCATCTTTTATAAATAATTCAATATCGTAAAATTCTGATGTTAAGTTAAGTGTTTGTATTTTGATAAAGCTCTGCAACTCGCTTTTGCAAGACCTGCTTTGCTCTTGTAAACTGTGAACGAGATGTACTCTCTGTTATTTGAAGTATTTCTCCGATCTCTTTGTGAGAATATCCTTCTATTGCGAATAAATTAAATACTGTACGAAATCCTGAAGGCAACTCACTGACTAAGCCTAGAATCTCTTTTGCCGAGATTTCTTCCAATACCGAAGCTTGAACATCATGTATATGATACGTTGCATCTATATCTTCAGTATCTCTCAACAGATCGTTCTTCCTTAATGCCTCCAAACAGCAATTAATAAAAATACGCCTTATCCACCCTTCGAATGAACCAATGCCAGCATAAGAATCAAGATTCGAAAAAACTTTTATAAAACCATCTTGCAGCATATCTCGAGCTGCTTCTTTATCGCCGGCATAGCGAAAACAAACAGCCATCATTTTTGCGGCATAGGTATCATAAAGCTTTTTTTGGGACTTTCTGTCCCCCCTCTTGCAACCTTCTATCAGTTGTGCTTCAGTCATTCAGTTAAATTAGGTACCTAAAGTAAAGGTTATGTATTATAGATGAATTCACTAAACAATATGCTGCATATTGTTCTAACTTTTTTCAAAAACGAAAAAAATCCCCGATACACATTAGCGTATCGGGGATAGCAAATATACAATGTTGTTTTTAAAATGCACAATATTGTTCACGGGAATCCAACATCTTAACATTTACAGCGCTGGAATATTCAGGCCTAGATGATTAATGCTTGTGCTCTTTCTTTGTTTTAGATGTATCCTCTTTATGATCATGTCCCGGACAACATGTCGTCTTTTCGGCCGGACGCGCACAAGTTGCATCTTTATCTACTTCTACAGCTGGCAACTCTAGTTTTTTGAACGCCGAAAGAAGTTTTGCTTTACTTGTTTTATCCGTTTTGAAAGTTACATCTACCGTGCGTTCTTTTAAATCACACTTAATATCTGTTACTCCTTTCTCAAACGCAATATTCTTCTCAATTTTCTTTACACACGACGGACAGTCTAGTTCTTCAATAAAAAACTTGACAGTCTCTTTACCTTTTTTCTTTTCTGCATAAGCAGATACAGATACCGCCAACATCATTAGGCAGCTCATCAACATTACTAAATGTTTCTTCATAACTTATTTATTGTTTATAGTGTGAATAAATTAATCTCTACTGATATTAAATCGAACTCCAATGTAGAATTTACGACCATGAACTGGCCCCCAAATCATTGAACTATCAAAATTATCGCCAAATGGATCATTTGCTGCAATGATAGGATTTTTTTGTGTAAAATTCAACAAGTTCTCACCTCCTGCGTATATAGACCATGTTCTGAAGTACTTTGTAACTTGAGCACTAAGCATTGTATATGGTTTGAATGTTGTATCCCATAAAGGACTTACCGCGTCAGGTTCTGGCATACGTCCGCCTCCATTAAATTGAGCTGTTGCATCAAATTGCCATTTTTTTAATGGTGTTTGATACGATGCTGTAACCAACCCCTTATAATCACTAACCAATGGTCGTTTTTTCAACACGCCTTTATAGTTTGTTTTGGCATCGGTATAGCGATAAGCTGCCGTAAGCGTAAAACCTCTAAAAAAGGGATATGTAGCCTCAACTTGCATGTTGTGTGAGTAAGATTTACCTTTTAGATTATAAAAACTCACTTCGTGTGGATTAGAATCCATATCCACAACTACTTGATTCTTAAAATCAGTATAGTACCATTCGGCATTTAGTGTAAGATCTTTGCCAGCAATTGGGATATAGAAAGAAAGATTAATCCCTGTATTCCATGCTTTTTCTTGATCAAGATTGTCTGCAATAATAATTTTACGACTACTTGCTAATAAGAAGTTATTCTCGGCCAACACATGAGGTGTACGATATCCCATACCAATCGATCCTCTAATATTAAACCAAGAGGTAGGATTGTATTTCAAGTGCATACGAGGTGTTACAAAAAACTTATAAATAGAGCTGTAATCACCTCTTAATCCTGCAAGAAGAATTACTTTATCATTCCAGTTAAAGGTATATTCTCCATATGCCCCTGTTACAACTTCCGACTGTTTAAAAGGATTGTGTAATAAGTTTTCATTAAAGTCATCATAATTCATACTCAACCCTGCACTTAGTTTGTGCATCATCGAATATTCTTTCTCGTACATTAAGCTTGCATACAGGTTATTCTGGTATACATTATATGGTGTAAGTGCATACTTTGACTTTTGCTCATGATAAGCTCCTGTAAAAATAAGTGCAAGACTTTCATTCGTTGCTTTATCAAATATATAACCATTCTTAGTAAAGAACTCTGCTCTATTTGATTCTAAATGGATTCTATATGGATCTCGATCTAACTGATGATGTGAAATATCTTCACCTGAAGTACGCGTTTCGTGCAAATATTTTAATCCGAATTGAGACATAAACTTCCCGTTAGTATAATACCATCTATTCATTATATTATACTGTTCTTTCATCGGTGTATCAAGAAAACCGTCTTCATTGTCATCATGCGACTTGGTTTCATTTGAATAGTGTACCATCAAACTACTCGATAGTTTATCGGTAAAATGAGCTGCTGCATCAGCATTCACTTCAACACGTCCATTATCTCCTAAAAATAAATTACCGGAAAAAATATCTGCTGTCGGTGGCTTTTTATATTCTACATTAATCTGTCCGGCTAAAGCTTCATATCCATTCTTAACGGAAGATGTACCCTTAGAAACCTGGATACTCTCCATCCATGCACCTGGCACATAATCTAGACCATACAAAGCTGCTGCTCCACGAAAATTTGGATAGTTTTCTGTAAGCATTTGCACATATGTACCGGATAGACCTAATAACTTAATTTGGCGAGCACCTGTTGCAGCATCGCTATACGATACATCTACTGAGGGATTTGTCACAAAACTTTCTGCCAAATTACAGCATGCTGCACGACAAAGCTCATCATATGTAATCTTTTGCGTTTGTAGCACACTGGTTCTCGAACTAATTGTTCCGATTGCTCGTTGCGTAACAACAACTTCATCTAGTTCTATTTCATCTTTCATGACTACTTTAATACTAGACTCATTCGCTTTTGTTACTTCTACTGTTACTGGCGAATATCCGATATATGAAATTGTTAGTTTATTTGACTTCTTTGTTTTTTCAATCTCAAATTCGCCATCAACATTAGTTGTTACACCTTTATTCGTTCCTTCCCACACTACATTTGCTCCCACTAACGGTTCACTTGTAGCATCTAGTACAAGACCTTTCACAAAGTCTTTAGCAGATATCGTTATACTGATTATAAGTAAATTAATAATAAGAAATAGCGTTCTCATTGATTGTTTCTTTGGTTATTGATATTAATAAATACACATAGAGAATCGGAGCTATATCACATAATGATATATCCCGAATCATAAATTCAAGTAAAACCAATAAATCAAATGAGTAAAACGCGAATAAAAGCAAGATAAGTCCGCGGTTTATTAAACGGCGGATCATCTACAGAGAAAGGATTTATATCGGAGTAAAAAGCAGAAATTGAAGTTGGTGTAACTGATAGTAAATCTTCTATTCCGGCAACAAATACAGGAGCCTGAATAAATATATTACTAGCTAACACTTGACTCCAGTCAAAAGACACATTTTCTAAAGAACAACAAGACTCATCTTGTGCATGATCATGGCAAACATCGTTCTCATTCGGAACTGTTTCATGATCATGATGATGGTGTGTTTCACAACACTTATTAGCCAATATCACATCTGCACCATATACGCTACAATCAGAGCAACAGTAACTATATATGTTTATACCTGCGCCACCATACGAAATAGTTGCCGCAAGAAACAAAATGATGATATGTTGAATAAAGTTCTTCATGCTAGTTCTGCTACAAATATAGTAACATAAACTCGGTCAACAATTAATTTTATACTATTTTAAAAGCCGATGCGAAAATAAAGAAATATATTTGCGGTAATAACGAATCCTCAGGACAACAATAAATTTCATACAATATGCATATGAGTTATATCTCAAAACTCATGGTAATTATTCTATCTTTTACATGTTTGGCCTCTTGCAATCAAGGAAAGATATAGAGAGGGAAAGAGAGAGAGAGAGAGAATGAAGTGAGAAAAAGAGGGGGAGAGATAGAGAGATATGAAAAAAGAGAGAAACATTATCTTCTTTTTTGCTCTCAGGCACATACATCTTTTTAAACATGCATGCACACACACACACTCACACACACACACACACACACACACACACACCTGAACATTTTAATACTATGTCAGAACATGAGATCATCATGTGTTCACATGTATCATGAGCTCTAAGTATATATAATAGGTATCACATGTTTTATACATACAGTATGTTCATACTAATGT
>CAMTPD010000159.1 GCA_947074265.1 uncultured Porphyromonadaceae bacterium | reverse complement strand
GAGTTCTTCATCTTGCCGTACCCTCTTTCCCTACACATCGCTCTTCCGATCTATAAACGAAAGATATTCAATACGCATACAAGAAGCAGAAGTTCCTTTGGAAGTAAAACCTGATGCGACAACTCTACAACTCACTCAAAATCGTGATCGAATTATCTATTCGGCACTATCTGACAGGGCAATCACCAAAGCCTCGAAAACGAAACGTGAAATATTTACCGGCAATGAGCTTCTACATACATCTTATTTAGACGACTCCAATGCCAGCGGATCTTTCGATATATCCAAGCTTCCGAATTCAACACTCTTGTTTGTCCTTACACAAAACGATTCAATTCAAATAGCTCAACGTGCTGTTTTTATTGATAAAATAGATGCGATTTAAAAGCCTCTTTTAAGCAAATCTATTGTAAACGCAACTCAGATAGCCAATCTAAAAGTGGACTTCAGTGATATAGATCCGGAACAATCATATAGAGTATACATCAATACTTTTACACCTCTACTTACAGACTTGCTTCCGTTATCTGCCAAGCAAGCGGCCCAACTAAAAGATTGTTTTGATACCCAACTGCCAGCTGCAAAAAGGCATTATATCATTGACTTGCTCATGATACAAGAATCGGAGCGATTAGCAATCAATTTCAAAAACATCTATAACAACGGGTACTCAAACAAACTACGGGGAAAAGGCAAGAAAGAAGTTACAGGCACTGTTGATGAAGGAAAAATCATTGCTATCAATGCCGACAACAGAAACTTATCCGAATCTACTCTTGGCAAGGGTGGAGTATTTGATATTGATCTCGGTTCATTTATAGACAGCACCTCTTTTTACTTACAGGCTTATAACAAAAAAGATAAATCAAAATTCTTCATCATAGAGATAGACTCTGTGTATAAACCAAACTTCACTCCCACGCATGGTAAAATAAAGCAAAAGTTTGAAGCTTATACTTCGCGTGAAAACATCAAGGACATTGCTTTTGAAGATGTAATTCCCGAAGTGAAAGTGACAGCAAAAAAAATGGAAAAGCACATTGAATCAAACTTATTCTACGAAGGAAAAACATTTACAGCTCAAAAGATCCGAGAACGTGTATACACTTCACTCGAACAAATCATCAATAACATGACCGATGTTCGTGTGGTAACATTCCTAGATGAAAAGGAAAGGCCAATAAAAGTGATTTGCAATAAAAAAGGCCGATCTATAATCGGAGACAAATATATTCCAATTGTTAATATCATGTTGGATAACCTTTATCTAGATTTTGAAGAGGTCAATAACCTTTTAGACGTAAACGATATTGAGAAAGTTGAATACATTTCAGTGGCACAGGCAGGAGTATACGGAACAAAAGCTTTCAACGGCCTTGTGAAAATTGAAACAAAGTCGGGATGGACAACACAAGAAGTACCCTCACAGGGTCTCAAGTTTTATCCAAAAGGTTTTAGCGAACGTACCGAACGTGCAAGTTGGCACAAGCCCGACAATCAATGCATTGTTGTTACCGGAAAAGAACTTATAGACGGAACTACCATAGCTGCAGCTAATACGATAAATCTTATTCTAATAGAAGGTTTCGACAAAACAGGTAAAATGATTCAACAACGCATTACGCTGAGCGATTAATCTTACCTTTTGTTCGTTTGCTTCAATATTTAATACTATATAATTACCATTATGAAACACCTATTATCCATATTAATGGCTGCTAGTCTTCAAATGACCGCAGCAGAAAACATTCGGTTATCAGAGATGAGTCATCTAAGTTTTAGGACGAATAAAACAGAGTTTTTGCCGGGCGACTCTATACTTATTCATTATTGGGTAATTGATCCGACAACGCAACAACCCACAACAATAGATGGAGGTGTAACCTTTCAGTTGCTAGATAAAGAGGGACTAGAAATTTCAACCATCCGAAGTTTACCTACCGAAAAAGGATCTACAGCTTTTGTGCAAGCTCCTTATACCAAGGGCATTCATTTTCTTCGTGCCTATACAGATGAAATGCTCAATATCTCAGACAGCTTCATTCCATGTACACCCTTGTACATCAATACCATTGAAGAAGAATTTGCACCTTTCCCAAGCAAAGAAATCCAAGCTTATCCCGAAGGAGGTGTACTGATTCCGAATCACGAGCAACGTCTAGTTATTTCTGCCCCCAACTATATTGGAGACTCTGTTTTCGTATACAACAAAGCAAAGAAGTTGCAAACAGAATCGATCATTTCCGAGTATGGAAACACAATGATCATGCTTACTCCGGATAAAAATGAAAACTATACGATACAAATACAAGATAAAGAAATCCCTCTCCACGTAACATCATATGCAAGAACGTTGCAACTTACTCATAAGCAAAACAAAGTGATTTATTCTGTATTGTCGGATGTCGCAATCCCGAAAGCATCAAAAATAAAACTCAATGTTTATGCAGGAAAAGAACTTATTCACTCTGTAGATATTGACGACACGAATAACAATGGCTATTTTGATGTTTCAAAACTACCAAACACACTTCTCTCTTTTATCCTTACACAAGACGACACGGTACGTGTGTCGCAACGTGCACTATTTACAGATGACATCAAAAAGGTTTCACAAGACTTAATTGACAAAAAACAACTAAAGAACAATCTCATTGAGGTGAAATCTGCATCAAATCAAATTGATCCGGAGCAATCTTATCGAATATATATAAATTGTTTTAACCCTCTTCTATCTGATTTATTACCTGCAACGGCAAAACGAACTACACAAATCGAAGACTGTTTCAACGAACAACAATCGGCTGCGAAAAGACAGTTTGTTTTAGATCTTCAAATGATACAGTTGTCCGATGAACTTGCTAAAAATTATGATGAAGTATATCCCCGCGGATACTCAAATAAATTACGAGGAAAAGTAAAAAAAGAAGTATTAGGCTCTGTCAACGAAGGAAAGATCATTGCAATTAATGCAGATAACAAAGCTCTTTCTGAAACTACCCTTGCCGATGGAGGTGTATTTGATATAGATCTTGGGGCTTTCGCCGATAGTACATCTTTTTATTTGCAAGCTTACAATAAAAAAGGAAAATCAAACTTCTTCGTTATTGAAATAGATTCAATCTATAAACCTGATTTCTTACCAACTCATGGTAAACTAAAGCAAAAGTTAGAAGTTTTTCACGCTCGAGAAAATATAAAAGACATTGCCTTTGAAGATGTGATACCTGAAATAAAAGTATCGGCACGCAGAAAAGTTAAACCCATTGAGGCTTCTGTTTATTATGATGGAAGATCCTTTAATGTGGAACAGATACAAAAATATGGGTATACAGCACTCGAACAAATAGTTGATGCACTTAGCAATGTAAAGGTCTGCACATTTATTGATGACGCAGGATTCGAGATAAAAGAAGTTCGCAACATTCGAACTCCATCTATTATTTCCAAAAACTATAAACATGTAGTAGGCATTTTATTGGATAATACTTTCATAACCTTCCAAGAGGCCATCAATATATTAGATGTAAATGACATCGATAAAATTGAATATATACCAGCCGTTCGGGCGGTTATATATGGAGCAGAAGCGTTCAATGGCGTTGTAAAGATCGAAACAAAAAAAGGGTGGAGGGTAAAAGAAGTTCCGGCTAAGGGAATCAAGTTTTATCCAAAAGGCTTTAATGAACGCACCGAACGTGCAAGTTGGCACAAGCCCGACAATCAATGCATTGTTGTTACCGGAAAAGAACTTATAAACGGAACTACCATAGCAGCCACAAATGCAATCGAATCAATCTTCGTTGAAGGATTCGACAAGTCTGGTAAGATTATTCAACAACAGATTTTTTTGAATGAATAAATAATAACCTCCCGAAGTATCTATACCACAATTATAGCAAAATAAGATACTTCGGGAGGTGTTTTTTTATTGCAAAAAGTATCCGAAAGAGCAGAATGCATTTGCATGACTAAAGTAATCGGAAACTATAATCTTGTAAGGATATACCTCGCTTGTGTTGTCGGTTAGGCGGGCTAGGTATTCCGCGATAATTTCCGCTTTACCTTTCTTTGCCACAAAAGATTGCGACTGATCCATGTAGACATGATATACATTGATTTCATTCAAGATTGACAACTCTTGCTCCGTGAAATCAGTAGAAGTATTTTGTAACTTCTTGCGCACGATCGTCTTTACATCATCAAGATCGTTGTCGATTTCTACGATCAACAGCCCAATACATCCATAGTTCACCAAAGAAATATACGACAAACTCTGAGCAGGAAAGTCTGCCTCCTTCAATGCCTCTTCAACCATCTTCTCTTGAAGATCCATCGTAACAGCAAACTTTGTTTGATCGTAAGAGAAGATAAATCCGTCGCTCTTTGTCATCTCTTGTTCCGTATAAGGCTTTCCGGATAGTAGTTCATCGAGTTTTACACCCAAGTTGCCCTCACCTATCAATCGCAATTCGCGGTAAGAATCAAAGTCAACCCCCTTTAGATCACTTTTAAAACTCATTTGCTGAGTTGGTTTTGCTGCAAGAATCTTAGCTGCGTATTCTTGTTGCGCTTGAAATGAAGGTATAAATGTTTCCGAATGCACATTAACCAGAGAAACAGGCGACACTGTTATGGGGACAAAAGTATACTGATCGTATACAGGAAGCTTTGTGTTGGTGTCGAGTTTTCGATTAAGCAGATTCCCCAAAAAGGCCTGCTCATTCATCCCTTGCGTTACTAGCAAACTATTTGTTGCAAACTGATATTGACGAGATAACTGATTATCCGCGAGCGTAAAGTTTGCCTGCTCAAAAAAAGTAAAATCGAGAGAAGACCATGTTATAACTTTCTCTTTTGCAGCCGGACTTACTTTGATCGACGCAGATAATTGATCTTGTTGAAAACAAACGTTGGCTTCGCGTTGTTTTGTTTTCTCATTTGCCAATATGGTCAATGTTAGAACCTGTGATGCAGAGCCTGATTTTTTATCTAATTCAATCCAGTCAGGCAAATCAGAGGCCACCCAGTCACCATTGGCTTGTAGTTCGATCGTTTTTTGTCCGCCCGAAGGATCAAAAGACAACTCAGAGTGATTCAATTGCAGTGTTGTAACTCCGGGAAGTTCATTATCAGTACCACAGGCAGTGGCATATAGCATTAGAAATAAGAAAATAACACATAACAGCAGTTGCTCACTATATTAATATTTAGACAGTTACACCCATTTACTGAGCAATCGATACGTTCTCTAATTAGATTGATTATACCA
>CAMTPD010000158.1 GCA_947074265.1 uncultured Porphyromonadaceae bacterium | reverse complement strand
ATTGTAAGGTACCAAATATAGATGTAATATGCAATGCACAGTCCGAACACAATTGCAAAATCATTGCGCAACAACCAATACATACAAAAGAAAAAGGAAGCCAGTAGACTAAGCAGCCAAAACAAAACAGGAGAGAGAAACTTCTTTGCCTTCTCCGAAGCAATCCATTGCACAAGTGTGCGAATAGAGAAGAGCAAGTGGGCCGAAAGACCAACCAATAGAATTAGAATATCTTTTACCATTCGTGAAAAAATTATAGATCGATTAAGTGCTCAATACATGAGCATTACACGAGTTTGCCGCAGACACAAATCTGTTCTTTTTAGGAGTTATAAATATAGATATTTTATTGTTTCATCGAATTAATCTATTTTTGAAGAAATAATTCAATAATGGAAACAAAATTCTCATTACAGAAACGATTCAAAAGCTTCTCGTATGCATTCAAAGGCATGCAATTACTTATAAAACACGAACACAATGCTTGGATTCATACACTTGCAGCTCTGGTTGTAGTAGCAGGAGGATTCTTTTTTGGCATCACCAAAATCGAATGGATTGTCTGCATCTTGTGTATTGGGTGTGTATTTGCTGCCGAAGCGTTCAACACGGCAATAGAATACACGGCAAACTATCTTACCAAAGAGCATGTACGCGAGATAGGAATCATCAAAGACATAGCAGCCGGCGGAGTCTTATTTGTTGCGATTGCGACCTTCATTATCGGACTGCTCATTTTCACTCCTTACGTAATTGCAATGTTTTGAAACAAGAAGACAAAATGCCCGGCTAAGCACATTAAACTTACCGAGCATTTTGTTTATTTTAGAATGTCGACTTAATCAAGTCTGCAAAATCATCCACACTCATTTCACCTACACTCTTTTGCATATCCCCATTCGGGAAAATATAAATAAACGTAGGAAAACTTTGTACACCAAACAATTCGGCAATATCAGGATAAGCCTCCATATTGATTCGATAGCAACTTACCGAATCAAACATATGACTAATCTTTTCGTAACGAGGCATCATAGCTTGGCAATGAGGACACCAAGGCACATAAAACTCCAATATCCCGTTCTTCTTTAACTTAAGCGTAGCATCGTCTCCCAACGTATAATCAAACAATTGTTCTTTGAACGAGTCTGAATTCAATTCTTGTACCATATATCTTATGTATTAAAATGATTACTAAATAAAATAAGAAGTAGTCGATTTACGTGCATTCTCAAGCATAGTTGCCACACCAGCCACTTCAACACCCTCGAGAAGTTCGTCTTTCGAAATCTCCATCACTTCCATCGACATCTGGCAAGCAATAAACTTAACTCCATCGTATTTGGCCAAGTGCACCATAAAGTCGAGTGGAGGAATGTGCTTATCCTTCATAATCTTTTGAAGAAGTTTGGCCCCGATGCCCATCATATTATCTTTCGACAACGGCAGATCCTTATCGCTTTTAGGCAACATCTCTTCCATAAGCTTACCTTCCAGATCTTTATGGATAGCATGATCGGGCTTGCGGCGTAGCAGACTAAGTCCCCAGAATGTAAAGAAAATCTCTACTTTCATCCCTACGGCAAGTGCCCCCAATGCAATATTGAAAGCCGCCACACTCTTATCAAAATCGTCGCTAAAAAGCACTATTGTCAATCGATCTTCTCGGTCGGGCAGCGGATTGTGCCCATTCTCGGTATGTTTTTCGAGCACAGCGGTGATCAAACCCTCTTTCATCTCTATCGAAATCAGCTTGTTGCCTGTGATGTTTGCCCACGAAGGCAAATCAGAAAGTAGCCCCGGATCGGTACCGATCAGCTTTACCTGTTTTCCCATCTCCAGGCCTTTGAAAGTATCCATCAGGCTCATTATAGGACCGGGACATTGCGATCCGCGTGCGTCTATCTCTTGCATTTCCGAAGAGGACGAATTGTCTTTAATATCTTCTAACCGTATCATAATCGCGTTTTCTAATAAAAACAATATAAAATTCAGATAGTTTATCACTGTTCCATACATGCTTTGCAGCATATTGTAAGAACAGGCTTCATTACAACTATTTATTATCTTTGCAATGATCTTAATTTATATTATTTAAAAGCCACCGAAAACTGATAATTGGTATAACCGTAAAATATAAACTAAGAGACATGAGTCCGAAATTATTATCCCAAACACTTGGCGCGTTATTGCTATTCTCTTCGTGCGAAAGCAAAATAACCGACCACGTATCTCTGATTCCTCAACCCAACAATGTAGAGATCCTCAACGGCTCTCTTCCTATAGCAAAGATTGCGACAGTGAATCTGCCTTCTTCCATCTTTGCAATGCCCGATTCGGCATTATCCATCATTCGTAACGGCGGATTACAACATCTCGCAATCGACAACGCCAACGCGGTAATTAACTTTACCGAAAACAAGTCGCTTGCGCCCAATGCATACACATTAAACATCAACAACGGCAAGATAAACATCGAGTGTGCCGACTATTCCGGTGCCTTTAATGCGATCAAAACACTGCAACAATTAATTGCCACTGCCGGTAACGGAATGCTACCCAACGTAGCTATCAGCGATTCGCCTCGTTTCCAGTATCGCGGATTGATGCTTGACTGTAGCCGCCACTTCTGGACGGTAGACGAACTAAAAGAAAGCATTGATCAGATGAGTTACTTCAAGCTAAACAAACTGCACTTGCACTTGACAGACAACAATGCTTGGCGTTTGTACATGGAGAAGTATCCGGAACTGACCGAGAAAGGTACATTCTATGCAAACTTTCCTGAGCTTTCGGGCAAATACTATACGAAAGAAGATCTAAAAGAAGTAGTGCGTTATGCGGCGCTTCGCAACATCGAAGTGATTCCGGAAGTAGATATGCCGGGGCACAACACGGCACTTCTCGCTGCGATGCCAAACCTGTCGTGCAACGGCGGTACGTTTGAAGCCTATCCGGAGGAAATGCCATTGAACCAACGTCGTCGCGGCAATGAGAACATGATCTGCGTAGGAAATCCGCAATCGATTGCTTTCGTAGAAGACGTTATCAAGGAATTGGTAGATATTTTCCCTTCACAATACATCCACATGGGTGGCGACGAAGTTCCTACAACATACTGGGAGTCGTGTCCTAAATGTATGTCTTTATACAAAAAACAAGGTTTTACCAAGCCGGGACAAATACAAGATTACTTTACAAAACAAGTATCGGATCTCACGCGCAAATACGGTAAAACAATGATCGGATGGGACGAAATCGACGAGCGCGGCGTTGCTACTCCCGAAGATGTGGTGATGGTATGGCGCAACGACGGCGTAGAGCAACAAAAACATGCACTATCTCGCAACATTCCTATCATTATGACTCCTCAACACGGCTGCTATTACGACTGGGGATATGCAGGCAATTCTACACGCAAGATCTACGAATGGGAGCCAATCGACTCTACGATTACGGCAGACAAGCACGATCTTGTAAAAGGGGTACAAGCATGTTTGTGGACAGAGCGCGTAGCAACACAAGATAGGTTAGAGTGGATGCTTTATCCACGTATCACGGCTTTGGCAGAAGTAATGTGGACAGAGCCGGGCAAGAAGAACTGGGAGTCGTTTTACGAGCGTATCAATGCATACTATCCGATTATGGCTTCGTTGGGTATCAACTACTACGAAGACGATGCACTAAACGAGACAGAGTTTGCTCCAACAGACGAAAAACCGGCATTGGTTCGTCACGCACACATCGAAACAAACATTCCACAAAACTTTCCGTATCATCCGGAGTATGCTTTCGACGGTCGCACAAACTCATTCTACTGGGGCGGAACATCGGTTGGCAAAGATCATTACTTTACGATCTTGCTAGGCGAGCCTGTAAATGCAAAAGAGATTGAAGTAATTACCGGCGACTCGAAAGACTACATCACAATGGCGGATCTTTTGGTTTCGAAAGACGGGACAACTTACGAGAAGGTAGGTGTATTTAACGATCTTGGAGAAGCGAAAGCGAAACTTGATGGTAGCGCAATCAAAGCTGTGAAGATACAGATCACCGGACAGCATACTTGTTGGCCAATCATCAAAGAGATCATTATTAAGTAAATTATCAAAAGTAGCAGCAGCTCATTGCTGCTTACTTATTGTAAATAATAGAAATAAACGTAAGAAGTCGTTTTTTCAACGAAATAGCCCGAAACAAACCGTTTTGGGCTATTTTTTTGCTGGATGACGTAAATAACCAGCACAAACGCAGCTTACAGAATGCCGGCAATCATTGCTTTATGCTTACACCAATGGGAACGTCGTTACAACGAGTTACAAAAAAGGCAGCAGAATGTTTGCCGTACGTGGAATGCGATGACAAGATGTATTTACTAAACTCCCGCTGCGTGCGTTCTGTGCATACCAACCTGTACATGCAGCAAGACAAAAGCTTCTGAGCACATTGACGCGGCAGCGTTATCGCACAAATTGCAAAAAGTTATAGTGAAGCGTGCATTTATTCTCCTCGAAGACTGTTTTCACTCTTCGTTATAACTGAATTCACTCTTCGTAGAGAATGAAAATACTTTTCACGGTGACTAAAAACAGTATTCACGAAAACGTAATTTGGTCATAAAAAAAAGGAAGTTTGCTTCTTTTGCGAAGTAAACTTCCTTTTTTTGGAAAGTATGCATGCTTTTTGGATAAACCAAGCATGGTTTTTGAGTAAAAACCCATTTGAATGCGCTAAAAACCTGGTTTTCTGAATGTGAAAAATAAGCCAAATCAGACAATCTAGGATGCAAAATTGCCTTGAAAAGCTAAAAATAGCATCCCGAAAAGGGCGTTGTCTTTCCTCTTTCAAAGGGGATAATGTATTTATTCTTCCGAAATCGTTTTGGTGCGAAGGGCTCTGATCAAAAACAAACATCCACCTACGATAAGCGCCGAAGCTAGTCCGGGATAGAATACTTCGATAAATGCTTCTGAAAACCAGTGAAACGTACGACCACAAATACCAAGCAAGATCATAAACAACATGACAAGAAAGCCTTTGATATCGAGTACTTCGTACGGATAATGGCGATGCCCCGGAATGTTTTCGATGCGCTTAGCATGCTTGCGAAACGTGCGCAAAAACACGAAGCGTAAGAATAAACCAAAAATAATAAGTGAGCCTAGTATTTTTAATGCCAAATGATCGTATTCGTTTACCAATAACGTAATACCGATCTTGAAGATGTTTATCCCCGCGATAAGCCACAAAATACTTATGAGAAGTAGTAGGGTGCGTTTTT
>CAMTPD010000157.1 GCA_947074265.1 uncultured Porphyromonadaceae bacterium | reverse complement strand
GGTGTATGCAAGCATAATAAGCGAAATTGCCGAAAAGAGCAACGATGGTGTTGTTAGGTTTAATTCTTCCATACGAGTTATTTTTTATTTCCGCGTTTCAATTGTTTGTAAATTCTGTAGAATCGCTAAATGTATTCAATTTGATTGATGAATTAAGATATTTGGATTACTTTCGTTATAAAAATAAGCGGTTTACGTATTTATGCTCAAGAAAACAAAAGGTGTAGTTTTACATGCAATCCCCTATAATGACAAATATTATATAGTTCATATTCTGACCGAAGAGTATGGCCGCCTTGCCTTTCATGCACCTCGATCGAAAAGTAAAACGAGCAAACTTTCGAAGTATCTTTTTTTGCCGATGTCTGTGCTTGAGCTTGAAATCGATTACAAAGGTAATAAAGACTTGCATCGAGTCAAAGAGGCTGTACTTTCATTTCCTATTGTAGAGCTTTATGCCGATCCTGTGAAAAATGTGCTTTCGCTATTTTTGGCAGAGTTTATGTATCGTGTGTTGCGAGAGGCCGGTAAAGATGAACCGTTGTTTGATTTTATAGTGCATTCGATTCATTTATTAGAACTTTCTCATCAGAGTGTTGCAAATTTTCATTTACTCTTCCTGTTGAGATTGACTCACTATCTCGGATTTACACCCAATATGGAGAAGAGTAATGAATGCGCTTTTTTTGATTTATACAGAGGTGCTTTTATTTCCGAAATACCAATTCACAAGCATTATCTCGATAAAGAAGAAGGGTATTATTTTAGAAAGTTGATGCAAACATCGTTCGAATCAATGCATGAACTCCCATTCTCTCGAGATTTGCGTGTAAAGTTGTTGGAGCGTATCATTGAATACTTTCGTCTTCATCTGTTTGATTTTCCTGAAATTAAATCATTGGAGATATTGCGCACGATATTCAATAATTGAGGATGGATGTGAATAAGTTTTGAAAATTGATTAAAACAGTATATTTTTGTGCTTTAATAGTGAGAATGGCTCTGTAGTTCAAGGGATAGAATAGAAGTTTCCTAAACTTTAGATTCGGGTTCGAGTCCCGGCGGAGCTACGTTAGACAAAAGTCCCGTTAGATTAATTATCTAACGGGACTTTTGTCGTTTCTAAATAGGTCTTTCTTCAATGCCTCCGCTCCAGTCTGATTTTACATCAAAACTAAAACTTCCACTTTGAGAGAAGATATTCCCTTTGTATCGAATTATCTTGTTTATGACAGGGGAGATATCGCTAATTGTGTGCGAGATTGTTTTGTCGTCATTGTATGTTATTGTGATTACGATGGATAACAGATGTGGAGATTGTGTATCTGTTGGTAGAGCGAACGTGTTGAAACCCGTGGAGAAGAGTTCGTTGGTAGGAATTGTATTCTTTGAGGTTTCGTCTTTGTTGAATAGATAATTTTTTTCTGAAATATGTCCTTCCGGTTTTACAGCACAATTCGTTTTTATATCAAGTGTGTTTAGGAAGTTTGTTGTTTGTATTGATATAGATTTTACATTATCGGGTGTAGAGGTATCAGATACTACTTCAACTCGGGCTATGCAACGATCTAGATTGGTAGGTGTAGGTGTTACTTTTGATGTAGGTATTTCAAATTTATCAGTTCCTATAAATACATCCGGTACTTCAGAGAAGGTGAGATTGTTATTGTTGTTTATGATTTTTTCTTCGGAATGAGCTATGAAAATATATTCATAAACTCCTTTTGCAAAACGCTCTGTAAAAGCTGGAAAGGCATCATCTTTTTTGTTGATAACTCCTTGATCACTTAATTTTGAATCACAATAGAGATACTTTTGAATGATAGTTGGTGCCGCTAATGTAGAAGGTGTTGGGTTTGGAGGCGTAGGAGGATCTACAATTCCTCCCGTTTTAGTCGTTGGGTCGGGAACATTAAAGAATGGAATTCCTGCAGTGCTTTTTGTGGAAAACGGAATCACTTCACTTTTGAATGAGAAAGAAAAGTTTTTCTCGTACGTTTCGTCTTTAAAAGTTGTTTCTACAGGGTTAGAGCAAGATGTTGCAAGCATATAGCATGTTGCAATAATTAACGAGTGTGTGGTTCTCATTGTTTCGTATTTATATAATTAGATATAAGGTTTATATGTTGTAAAGAAAAGTAAAAAATGACTTGAATGAAAGGATTATCTAAAACAATTGATTATTTAACTTGTAACGCTCTCTTCGTGTTAATTATTCTTTGTGGGAAAAATATAAGCAGTTGTTGTATACTTTATTCATTGATAATTTGTTACAATAAATATTTGTTGGTTATTTATTTTGAATAATCATTCAAATGGTTAGATTTGTAGCAATAGAAAAAACTTAAATCAGTGAATTATGAAAAAGAAGATAAAAATGGGGATGATTGGCGGTGGTTCCGGCTCTTTTATTGGAGCTATTCATCGAATTGCAGCCTTTCTAGATGGTGAAATAAAATTGGTAAGCGGATGTTTTAGTTCAAACTTTTCAAACTCTATCGCAACGGGCAAATCTCTTTTTATGCATGAAGGTAGAATTTATGAGAACTACCGAGAAATGATTGAAGAAGAGTCTAAAATGCCTGATGGAGAGCGAATAGACTTTATTTCCATTGTAACCCCGAATCATTTGCATTTTGAACCTGCAATGTTAGCTTTAGAAAAAGGATTCCACGTTATATTAGATAAGCCGATGACCTTTAGCTTGGAGGAGGCTTTACTCTTGGAAAAAAAAGCAAAAGAATCAGGATTGCTTTTTGCCGTTACGCATACTTATACTGGATATCCGATGGTAAAAGAAGCCAAAGAACGTATACGTAAAGGCGAGCTTGGTAATCTTCGTCGTATTTATGTTGAATACCCGCAAGGCTGGTTGGCACAAGATATAGCCGAAAATAATAAACAGGCAGCATGGCGAGTAGATCCGAAACGTTCTGGTAAAGCAGGATGTATGGGTGACATTGGTACGCATTGTTTTAATTTAGTAGAATATATTACAGGATTGAAAGCGACAGAGGTGTGTGCTGAGTTGAATACATTCGTACCCGGAAGATTACTCGATGACGATGGTGCAGTATTTATTCGCTACGAAGGTGGCGTGAAATGTGTATTAATGGCATCTCAAATTGCGATTGGTGAAGAGAATAACCTGAAGGTTAGAGTGTATGGCGATAAAGGTAGTCTCGAGTGGAATCAGCATGATCCAAATACGATGTTATTGAAATGGCCAGACAAACCAACACAAATGCTTAGAGTGGGGCAGCACTATTTATCTGCATTAGCGAGATTTAATACGCGTACACCTGCTGGACATCCGGAGGGGTATATCGAGGCATTTGCAAATATTTATAGAAACTTTGCTCTGGCTTTACATAGCATTAAAAGAGGGAAAAAGCCTCGTGCCGAATATCTTGATTTTCCGACAGTAGAAGACGGAGTGAGGGGTATGAAGTTTATTGAAACGGTAGTTGCATCTTCTCAAAGTGAAGAAAAATGGACTAAATTTATAGATTAACTGATTAGTAATAAACCTTGAATCAAAATTATGAGCAGACCAGTAACACTTTGTACATTACAATGGGGTGATTTATCCTTAGAGGAAGTTTGTATAAAGGCAAAAAAGTTTGGATACGATGGGTTGGAGCTAGGATTACCGGCCCATCTGGATGTTACACAAACTGATATTGGGTATTATCAACGTATTCTTGAGCTTCTAGAGCGATATGATCTAAAAGTGTATGCGATATCGGCCCATTTGGTAAGTCAGGCTATTTGTGATCGTATAGATGAAAGACATAAAGCAATTTTACCTCAGGAGGTTTGGGGAAACGGAGAAGAGGAGGGTGTAAAAGAAAGAGCTTCGGATTATCTAATAAAAGCAGCAAAAGCAGCTTCATTGTTAGGAGTTGATACGGTTCTTGGGTTTACCGGAAGTTCCATTTGGCCTTTACTTTACTCATTTCCGCCAGTTACAAATGATATGATTGATGCTGGTTTTACTGATTTTTCAAAGCGGTTTATACCGATACTCGATGAGTTTAGAAAACTAGAAGTTCGATTTGCCTTAGAGGTTCACCCAACAGAGATTGCTTTTGACATTGCCACAGCAGAAAGAGCTTTGTCTGCGATTGATTATGATTCGGTTTTTGGATTTAATTTTGATCCTAGTCACTTAGGATATCAAGGTGTAGACTATATTAAATTTATTCGACGGTTCCATAATCGAATCTTTCATGTGCATATGAAAGATGTTTATTGGAGTGATACTCCTACTGAGGCAGGTGTTTTTGGAGGATTTCTTCCTTTTGGTGATTACCGTCGCTTCTGGAATTTTAGAAGTTTAGGTCGCGGTAATATCAATTTTGAAGAAATAATTCGGGCACTTAATGATATAGGGTATCAAGGTCCGCTATCTGTAGAATGGGAGGATAGTGGTATGGATCGTGAATATGGAGCAAAAGAGTCTTGCGAATTTGTTAAGATGCTTGACTTTGCCCCATCAATACAGGCATTTGATGCTGCTTTTGAACGAAAGCGAGAATCTTGATTATATGACAATACGGAATTGTTTAAGTTCTGCTCTCAGCAGCTTAGCAGTTCCGTTTGTTGTTTTATCCATTAATTTCCAAAAACGATCGCTATGATTTAGTTCGATGGTGTGACAAAGCTCATGCAGTAAAACATAGTCGATAAGATGGATTGGCAACAACATAAGTCGAAAAGATAAATTGATGTTTTTCTGAGAACTACAACTTCCCCATCTTGTTTTTACATCTTTAATTCGAACATCATTGTACTCAAAACCAAACTTAGTTGCAAGAGTCTTTAGGCGAACGGGCAAGAAAAGCTTTGCTTCATGTTTGAGTGTTCCAACGATCATATTTCGTAACGTTTCTTGAGTTGAAGCAGCATAAAGGTCAATGTGCTTTGGATAATGTAGATGTAAAACGCTTTCTTTTATGTAAGCTGTATACCGTTTACTATCTGAAGGTGATACTTGTAGTGAAAAGGTAAATGTATTTAGCGTTGTATGATTGTCAATTATGAATGAGGTTGTTTCTTTGTGTTTCATCCACAGTGCAAACTTGGCTTTATTCTTTTGAAGAATGATGTTTAATTCGTCAATAGATCCTTTATGGGGGATGGTTGCGATCAATCCATTTTCTCCTAATTTGATAATGTAGTTTTTGGCTCTTTTGCTATGGGATAACTCAATAGTTCCAAGTTCGGGATGGATATGCAGATTCTTATTCATGCTCAAAATTACAACTTTTGCAATTAATGTATTGTG
>CAMTPD010000156.1 GCA_947074265.1 uncultured Porphyromonadaceae bacterium | reverse complement strand
TCGTTTCTATTCATTGCAATCATTGCGTGACTTCATAGTGATGTCTGTTTTTAAACCTAGTGAAGACTGAATCGTCAGGTGCCGACCTGACGATTCATTCTTCACTATGTTTAAATTGTCAGGTCGGCACCTGACGATTTGATGATCGTAAGAAGGTGATTTATTTTTCATTATCTTTGAATCTGAATCAAGTGTGTTGTAAATTAAGTTGTCACAGATATTGAATAAGAAGATCGTTTTAGGGATGAGTGGCGGAACCGACAGCTCGGTTGCTGCTATGTTATTGAAGGAGGCGGGCTACGAGGTGATCGGGGTTACGTTTCGCTTTTACGAAAAAGATGGTGCTCAGGAGTATCTCGAAGATGCTCGCAATCTGGCTTCACAGCTCGGCATAAAACACATTGTGTACGATGCGCGTGATGTATTTAAAGAAAAGATCATTTCTTATTTTATCGACGAATATATGAGCGGGCGTACGCCTGTGCCGTGTGTATTGTGCAATAACTACTTCAAGTGGCCGTTGCTAGCAAAGGTTGCGGATGCCGAAGGGGCTGAGATGATTGCTACCGGACATTATGCGCGAAAGGTGCTGGTAGACGGGAAGTTTTACATTACGGCGGGCGAAGATCCTGAGAAGGATCAGTCGTTTTTTTTGTGGGGTCTGGGGCAGGAATTGCTCGCCCGCATTGAGATGCCGCTGGGTAGTTTCACGAAGGTTCGTGTACGCGAGATGGCGGCCGAACGTGGTTTTATGCGTGCGGCAACGAAGAAAGATAGTCTGGGAGTTTGCTTCTGTCCGGGCGATTACCGTTCTTTCCTGGCCGAGTATGTGCAGGAAGGGGAAATTTCGGAGGGCTTTTTTGAAGATAGCAACGGTAAGATCTTGGGTAAACATAAGGGTTTTCCATATTATACCATTGGGCAGCGTCGCGGATTGGGGATTAACTTTCAGACGGCTACGTTTGTGAAGGAGCTGAATCCCGAAACCAATCGTGTGGTGTTGGCTCCGCTTTCGGAGCTTTACAAGCAAGAGATGTGGCTGAAGGATTACCACCTGATCAATCCCGAGCAGTTTGTTGCGGGCAGAGAGGTGATTTGCAAGATCCGCTATCGCAAGCAGGCAACTCCGTCGGTGGTGACTATTGTGGATGAAAATACCTTGCACGTTCGTTTCCTAGAGCCGTTGGAGTCGATCGCTCCGGGCCAGGCGGCAGCCTTTTACGAAGAGGGGCGTGTGATTGGTGGTGGTATCATCGAACGAACCTAACTCAGGCTTTGTGAGTTTACATAGAAAACGAGCCGATCTGTACAGTGTGCTGTATGGATCGGCTCGTTGTTGTATTGTCGGGCTATTGTTGCTGCGTTGTTGCGTTCATCTCGAGTAGCTGGTCGATGTACTGACGGCTGTTGCTCAATCGTGGCACTTTGTGTTGTCCGCCGAGTTTGCCGCGTTGTGCCATCCACTCGTAAAACAAGCCTTCGCGGGCTACGTTTACTTCGGGCTTTAGCAATGTGAAGTCTTTGTAGCGTTTGGCTTCGTAGTCGGAGTTTACACTCTTAAGCGCCGTGTCGAACGCGTCGGTAAAGGCTTCTAGCGATTGCGGTTGCTTTTCGAATTCAAACAGCCATTGGTGGCGACCTTTGCCCATGTCGAGGTAGAAGAGGGGAGCGGCGGTGTATTCTTTTACCTTTGCTCCGGTAGCTTTGCAGGCTTCGGCTATGGCTTTGTCGGCATTGGCTACCATAAGCTCTTCGCCAAAGGCGTTGATGAAGTGCTTGGTGCGTCCGGTAATCACGATCTTATAAGGCGATGTTGACGTAAACTTTACGGTGTCGCCAATGAGGTAACGCCACAAACCTCCGTCGGTAGTGATCACCATGGCATAGTTCTTTCCGGTTTCTACTTCCCACAGTGGGATGGCTTTGGGTTGCTCGTTTTCGATTTCTTCCATCGGTATAAATTCGTAGAAGACATTGTAGTCGAGCATCAACAACATGCCCGGGTCTTTGAGGTCATTTTGGATGGCAAAGAATCCTTCCGATGCGTTGTAGGTTTCTTCGTAATGCATCCTGTCGCTTGGGATAAGCGATTTGTATTGTTCGCGGTAGGGTGCAAAGCTGATGCCGCCGTGAAAGAATACTTCGAGGTTGGGCCAAATGTCGGTAAGGTATTGTTTGCCTGTTTTTTGTAAAACAGCTTTGATGAGTACAAGCATCCAAGAGGGTACACCCGATAAGTTGGTTACGTTTTCGTTGATTGTACTGTCAACGATTGCTTTGAGCTTGCTTTCCCATTCGCTCATCAAGATGATTTCGCGATCGGGTACACGAATAAAGTTGACAAGAGGTGAGAGGTTTTCGATAAGTACGGCCGAAAGGTCGCCTACTTGTATGGAGTCGCCATATGCAGATGGTGCATGACTTCCACCTAATATAAGTCCTTTGCCCGAGAAGAATTCGCTTTCGGGATTGTTGCGCAAGTAGAGTAATACACTATCGAGTCCCCCTTTGTAGTGACAGTGTTGAAGAGATTCTTCTGTTACGGGGATGAATTTACTTTTGTCGTTTGTTGTGCCGGAGCTTTTGGCAAACCACTTTACTTTCGACGGGCATATGAGATTGCCTTCGTTTTTAAGCATGCGCTCTACATAAGGCTTGATGTCGTCGTATTGTTGTATGGGTACGCGCTGTGCAAACGTCGCATAATCTTTGATCTCATTATAGTGGTATTTTTTACCCCATTCGGTATTGGCAGCCCATCCGATAAGAGTGGCTAGTGTGAGGCGTTGGGTTTCTTCCGGCTTTTCGATAAACGCGTCTATTTCTTTGTAACGTTTACTGTTGAGATGAGAGAATGCTTTGGTCAGTAATTTCATATGTAGTGATTGGTTTTTTAGCAAATGTAATAAATCTTATATAAAACAAAAGGCTTTTGCAAAGGTTTGATATTTTCCTTCGCAAAAGCCTTTTTCTTTTATAAAACAGGTTCTCATCCCTCTTTTTCTTACTGCAAGTGCAGGTGTGGAAGAGAAGCTGTTTTATTGATTTTGGGTCGGTTTGTCCGACTCATTGGCATTCTCTTCTTCGGGAAGCTCTTCAAAGTTGCCGTTGACAGCTTGTGCCGACGGATTGTCGTCTCGCTTCTCAAGAATAGAATGCTGGAATTCTTTATCACTACGTAGGCGACGTACCGCCATTTTCGCAGCTTCTTGTTGTGATTCTTTTTTCGAAAAACCAATACCAACTCCGGCTTGTACACCCGCTACCATTACTTGTGTTTGGAAGATCGGATTGTTGTTTTTGTCGGTAAACGATTCAAGTAGAACAAAATCGATTGTGATTTTGTTCTTTTGTCCCCACTCGATAAGAGCAGACTTGAAGTTTACTTCTTTACGGGCCAGATTGTGAATGTTGATATGCTTTTTGAAAAGAACGTCTTGGATAAACGATCGGGCTTGATCGTATCCTTTGTCAATGTAAATTGCTCCAATAAGAGCTTCTAGCGCATTTCCGTAGATATGGCTTTTGTGACTGGAACCACGAGGGTTGAATACTACCATTTTGTCAAGACCAAGTTCGAGAGCAACCCGATTGAGAGTTTCGCGTTGCACCAGTTTTGCTCTGGTATTGGTAAGAAAACCTTCTCTTTTGTTCTTGAATTCGTGATAAACGGTATCTGCTGCTACTGCATCAAGAATGGCGTCGCCAAGAAACTCTAGTCGTTCGTTGTTTACGCGCTTTCCTTTTTCTCTTTCTACCGAAGAAGATTTGTGTAGTAGAGCGAGCTGGTATATCTCTATACTGTCGGGGTAGAATCCGAGTAACTTGTATAAAGAAAAATAAGGCTCTTTGTCACGAATGCGTAAGAGCCTTATTTTTTCGTATAACTTATTGAACACGTTATCTTTCAAATTTTTTCATGATCACACTTGCGTTGTGGCCACCAAAACCAAAAGTATTCGACAAAGCCGCTTTGATTTCGCGTTTTTGTGCTTTGTTGAATGTGTAATTAAGTCTATAATCAATGTCCGAATCTTCTTCGCCGGTGAAATTGATTGTAGGAGGAATAATTCCATTCTCAATCGCTTTAACACAAGCCATCGCTTCGATTGCACCGGCAGCACCAAGAAGGTGACCTGTCATTGATTTGGTTGAGCTGATGTTTAGGTTGTAAGCATGCTCGCCAAATACATCAATGATTGCCTTGCTTTCAGAAACGTCTCCAACTGGAGTTGAAGTTCCGTGTACGTTGATATAATCAATGTCTTCCGGTTTCATTTCGGCATCTTCCAGCGCGTTGCGCATTACTAGCTTAGCGCCCAATCCATCCGGGTGAGTCGCTGTAAGGTGATAAGCATCAGCAGACATCCCTGATCCTACAACCTCGCAGTAAATATGTGCTCCACGTGCAATGGCGTGCTCCATTTCTTCAAGAACCAAACATGCAGATCCTTCACCCATTACGAATCCGTCGCGACTTGCGCTAAATGGACGCGAAGCCGTTTCCGGAGAATCATTTCGGGTAGAAAGGGCATTCATGGCATTAAAACCACCTACTCCGCCCGGAGTAATTGCAGCCTCGGCACCACCAGTTACGATGGCATTAGCTTTTCCTAAACGGATATAATTGAATGCGTCGGCAATTGCATTGGTTGAAGAAGCACAAGCTGATACTGTAGAGAAGTTTGGTCCTCTCAAACCATAAATCATCGAAATATGACCTGCTGCAATATCAGCAATCATTTTAGGGATAAAGAATGGGTTGAAGCGTGGTCCACGTTCTTCGTTTGTATAGTATCCGCCCACTTCTTGCTCAAATGTTGCGATACCACCGATACCAGCAGCAAAGATTACACCGATTCTATCCAAGTTTTCCTTTTCAAGATCAAGAGCTGAGTTTTCGATAGCTTCTTTAGCAGCTACTAATGCAAACTGCGTATAAAGGTCGTATTTTCTAGCTTCTTTGCGGTCGAAATGTGCTGATGGATCGAAGTTCTTAACCTCACAAGCAAATTGTGTTTTGAACTTTGATGCGTCGAAATGAGTAATAGGTCCGGCGCCGCTTCGGCCGTTGACCATACCGTCCCATGTTTCAGAGACGTTATTTCCAAGAGGTGAAATTGCTCCCAGACCTGTTACTACTACTCTTTTTAATTCCATGTAGATGTAATAAAGTAAAGAGAATTACTTTTGGTTTGCTTCGATATAAGTAATAGCGTCACCAACAGTAGCAATCTTTTCAGCAGCGTCATCTGGATTAGTGATTCCGAATTCTTTTTCGAATTCCATGAGATCGGA
>CAMTPD010000155.1 GCA_947074265.1 uncultured Porphyromonadaceae bacterium | reverse complement strand
TTCTCCGGAGTGACTGGAGTTCAGACGTGTGCTCTTCCGATCTCAGCTGGCCGTTCTACATATTGTATTCCTTTTAATTAGGTTACATGGGCAACTCATGGTTGTCATTGGAGACGAGCAGTTTGTTCTAGGTCTATGAGAGTTTTAGTGCTCCTTCAGTTGTAGTTTTTCTTGGGCAAGCGTGTCTTCATCAGTTTGGATGTATATATGAATATGAACAATTGTGAGTAATTTACATTAGCTCTTGTTCTTGTTGTGTTTGTTGTTAATTTATGCATCTATTAAAGTACACGTTTGAATTTGCCACATTGGCAGCTTAGCTATCATACTTCCTAGCTGTTGATATGAAAACTAGCCTGGTAAATGGTAGTAGGCGAAAAGCTTTAAAACTGAAAAGGTCCGCTAATTGAGTTAAAGCGAGATCTAATTATAACCAATAGAAAAACGAAAATGAAGAGATTCTTAACTTCTGCAATCTTATTATGTTCATCAGTGGTAGCATTTGCGCAACAGCCAAATGATGCGCACGTATTCTTTAATAAGATCAAACAACATTGCAACAAGTCGTATGAAGGAAAAGTTACCGCAGGTGCAGGCAACGACGACTTTAGTAAAAACAAACTCGTGATGCACGTACGTTCGTGTGAGGAAAACCGTATTCGTATTCCGTTTTTTGTAGGCGATGATCGCTCTCGTACGTGGATACTTAAACTCGAAAACGACCGCATCCTTCTTAAGCACGATCACAGACACGAAGACGGAAGTGAAGATAAAGTAACGCAATATGGTGGTTGGACTCCCAACGCAGGACTAGATTCAATTCAAATTTTCCCTGCCGATAGTTACACAAGAGACCTATATCCGCACACGGCAAACAATGTGTGGTGGATCACGATCAATGAAACCGAATTTACCTACAACCTTCGCCGCATCGGCTCCGAAAGGGTGTTTACCGTAACATTCGACTTGAGCAAAGAAGTCGCTACACCACAAGCTCCTTGGGGCTGGGAAGACTAAGCGAAGCTACGATACATTATTTTTGAAGGCAGGAAACGACAAAACTTCGTTTTCTGCCTTTTTCTCTTATTGCATATATGCGGATATAAAGTGTTGTGCTTGCGATGGTTTGTTGCATTTGTTGTGTATATTTGTTCGGGTTGTCGTAAGAGTTAAGCTTAGACACGTACGTGTCTAAGATGTGTACACGGTCGTGACGCATTCTTGTCATATACCTGTCTAAGATGTACACACGTACGTGTCTAAGCTTAATGAACGTAATACTTGCAGTTAAACCTTATACATAAACCATCAAACACACACAAATGTCTATTTTGTACAAAATGAAAGCGCTACCCAAGCGCAATGAAGACGAGTTGATTTACTTACATCCCTATGTCGTGTCGCGTGGCACAAAACGACTTGCCGACTGGGCCGAGGAGGCACACGACGGCGGCACGCTCAACAAAGCCGATATATTAGGAGCGATGAAAAGCCTCGAGGAATTTATCGTAAAGTCGTTACGAAACGGTTATCAGGTCGAGCTCGACGGAGTGGGTACGCTTGCCGTATCGCTTTCGTCTCGCAAGGTAACGGATGAGAAAGAGATACGAGGAAATTCGCTCGATGTAAAGCGTGTTACATTTCGGTGCAGCAAATCCCTGAAAACACGACTCAGCGGTGCTTCGCTCGAACGTAGCAGTGCGGCAAAACACGATAAAACCACGTTTGATTTTCGGCATGCAAAGCTGATGAAATATTTATCGGAACATCCGTTTATCAATCGGAGTACTTATCGAATCTTGATGGGATGTAGCGACCGCGTTTGGCGTAGCGATTGCAATCGATACCTGAATGAAGGCATATTGAAAAGAGAAGGAAAGTCTCCGCTCAACTTCTACACCTTGGCGGCAGGCTCTTTGTCGTAATAAAAAGCAATGCCGCGTTGATTTTATCTTGAGGATAGGATCAACGCGGCATTTTTTATAAAAGATTATTCTTCGACCTTAGAAAGTGCTGCACCCTTGTGTGCGGCAATGTGATTTGATTTGCTACTCTTGATCTCGTATTGCGGATCTTGAGGCGTAGCATGATGCGTATAGCCTTTGTAGTCAAAATCAGATGTATGAATTTTGATAATCGTTCCTGTTACAAAACCGGCTTCCGAATTCCACCTTACCCGATCCCCAACCTTAAATTTTGTATCCATAGTCTCTGTTCTTATTTCATCTTTAAAACAGTATAACGAATTGTAATGTTGAGGCGGATCGATGTATTTGCAAAGCCGGAGTCGCACTAAAAGTCGAAAAGAACCTACCTTTGTACCGATAACAAAAAGAATAAACAATGAAACCAATATCTGTAGTGGCTGCTGTAATCGAAGTGGATAAGCGAATCCTTTGTGTACAACGCAACCAATCAAAATACGATTACATTTCATATAAATATGAGTTTCCTGGAGGAAAAGTCGAACACGGAGAGTCAATGCAAGATGCATTAATACGAGAGATTCAAGAAGAGTTAGATTATGAAATCACTGTATTAGGGGCAATTAGTGATTTTATTTACGATTATCCGGACTTCTCGGTTCATATGCATTTTTACCATTGCTTAGCAACGAACCAAAACGTTACACTCAAAGAGCACATTCAAGCTCAGTGGTTGGAACGAGACGATTTGTCTCGTCTCGATTGGGCCGCCGCAGATCTTCCTATTGTTGAGAAGCTAATGTGCTTTAAGGAAAAGGGATATTGAGAATAAGTGTTATATCATAGTCGTTGATTCAATGTGTATAGAACTACCTTGAAAGATATAACCTATATTTGTTGATCTTTTATTTAATAGATCAAGAATAAAATAGCATGAGAAACGGTATATATGAGTCGCTTATTTGTAGAGCACTGCAGGAGAAGATCGAAAAAGTAGATAGAGATAAGAATCTAATTAAATATGCAAAGATCGACATTGCTGAGGCGCCACGCTTGTTGAGTCGATACCTTTCTGATATCATTGAGGCATTACTTGCTGATGAACGCTTATTTGAAAAATCAGAAGATCAAATAGAATGTGTAAATCATATCTTTAACTACATTCAGCAAGAGTGGGAGTTCGACTTGACCAGTAGCGTAATTTGTAATAAAGAAAACTTATTGGCCGGGGTCTTAAATCGTGTAGGCGTAACAGAAGAGCAGCTAAAAGCAAAGTTTGAAAACATGTATCCACTAACAGGACTTACCTCAAGTAATCTTTTTACAGGATGCAATACTGATATTGGCATTATTCAAGAGTTGAATAGAGACATTCTCTCATCCAACAAAATCTATTGGATTGTTTCATTTATCAAGCACAGTGGTCTCATGTTGATGTATGATCAACTTAAAGAATTCACCTCTCGAGAAGGGAGTGAATTGAGAGTTCTAACCACTACGTATATGGCTGCAACCGATGTAAAAGCTATAGCAAAGTTGATGCAACTCCCCAACACACAGATTAAAGTCTCATACAATACCGAGCAAGATCGCTTACATGCCAAGACTTATATATTTGAAAGAGAGAGCGGGTTTGATACGGCATACATCGGATCTTCAAATATTTCAAAACCATCATTAGACAAAGGGCTTGAGTGGAATATTCGTGTCACAAAACGGGAGAATCCACAAATTATTGAGAAAGCAAAGGCGACGTTCGAATACTTCTGGAATAGTAAAGAGTTTAGAGATATCAATGATGAAGGTCTTGAATATTTCAAGAAAGCAATCGATCAAGAACGAGGCAAAGGTAAGAATGTAATAAGTTTGAACACCATCAACTTACAGCCACACCAAAAGGATATATTAGATCGGCTGTTTGTCGAAAGGCATTTGCACAACTCTTATCGTAATCTAGTTGTTGCGGCAACGGGAACGGGGAAAACAATTCTTTCGGCATTTGACTACAAACGTTTTTGTGAAAAGAAAGGCTGTGCTACTTTTCTATTTGTCGTTCACCGTGAGGAAATTTTATCAAAAAGTAGAAGAAGCTATCAAGCTGTATTGAAAGATCCTAACTTCGGAGAGTTATGGGCCGGGAGAAATAAACCGTCTGAGCAAGGAGATCTCAAACATCTATTTGTGTCCATCCAGACACTAAACTCACAGCAAGCTTTCTTTGAGAAACTACCTTCCAATTTCTATGATTATATCGTTCTCGACGAAGCTCACCATAGTAGTGCAGATAGCTATCAATTCTTATTAACCCACTTTACACCTGAGATATTACTAGGACTCACTGCTACGCCCGAACGTATGGATGGTCAATCCATTCTTACCTTTTTCAACAACCGAATTGGTGCGGAGATCAGATTGCCCGAGGCCTTGAATGCTGGCTTGCCTTCTCCCTTCCATTATTACTGTGTTACAGATGAGTCGAGTGTTGATTTGATGCAGATTACATATGCCAACGGTGGATATAATAAAAATGAACTAACCCGATTGTATTGCACGCATCAACGTGCAGAGTTGATCATTGCAAAACTAGAGGAATACATTTGCAATACACACGCTTGCAAAGCGTTGTGTTTTTGCTCTACTCAAGAACATGCTGCGTATATGCATGATGTATTTCGAGGGCAAGGTTATCGAAGTGAAGTCCTCGATGCGAGTTCTAATGATCAATTGCGCAGGGAAGTGCAACATAAATTGGCAAAAGGACTCATCAACTATTTGTTTGTTGTAGACCTTTACAACGAAGGAGTTGATATCCCGGAGGTTGATACAGTCCTGTTTCTAAGACCTACCGAAAGTTTGACAATCTTTTTACAACAGTTGGGACGTGGTCTCCGCCTAAGTGAGAATAAAGATGTGCTTACTGTACTCGATTTTGTTGCAAATGCTAACGAGAAATACAATTACGAAAGCCGATTTAGAGCTTTAATCGGTAAAAGTAAGTCGAATGTATTAGATGAGGTAAAGAAGGGATTCTCATTACTTCCTCGTGGATGCAATATCATCATGGAAGCAAAGGCAAAAGAACATATTCTGCGTAATATAAAAGCGGCAATATTTAATCTCAATCGACTCGTATCGACGATTGCATCCTTTAAACAAGATAGTGGTCTGAATTTAAGCCTCTCGTCTTATCTTGGCTATTATGATCTCGATTTGTATACCCTATACGGAACATCTGTAAGGGCCTTTTTTTTTATCAATGTCATCTGTAGCTTTGGTTATTATTATTCCAATAACCAAATTATGATCTATAAGATCACCGAGGCTTTGCTATGTTGTACCTTCATGCTCTTATTAAAGCTGGTGCCACAATTATGGTTCACAG
>CAMTPD010000154.1 GCA_947074265.1 uncultured Porphyromonadaceae bacterium | reverse complement strand
AGACGGAGCAGGCTCGCTTAGTTCGTCGGAGATGGCCGAAAAGCTAGACTTCTACGGTGCTTGGTTGCAAAACTCCACAACGCAACATTACTCGTATGTAACGATGTATTCGCTCAATCGCTTCTTTGCCGAAACAGCGAAACTACTTGAAATGATGGTGAAAGAACCTCATTTGCCGGAGCATGAGTTTGAGATTCTGAAAGAGAATCGCAAGCAGCAGTTTATGGTAGAGCGTGATCGCGTGCAGGTATTAGCTACCGAGGCGTTTAGTAAAGCCCTTTGGGGAGAAAAGCACCCATATGGTCGTCAGGCTGTAGAGGCTGATTCCGATAAGCTGACACTAGACGATATCAGAGACTTCCACAAGAAGTGTTACTACTCCGACAATATGCGCATCTTCCTGTCAGGTAAGATTACCGATGAGATGCTTGCCGTTATGACCGAACTGTTTGGTCGTGAGAAATGGGGAAGCGATCTTCGTCTTTCTACCAAAAACTTCGAGATTGAACCTTTGGCATCGAAACAAGTATTTGTAGAGAAGAAAAACGCATTGCAAGACTCGATACGTGTAGGTTTGCCAATTCCAAACCGTGATCATCCCGACTTCTTTGCCCTGAAAGTATTGAACACTGTGCTAGGTGGTTACTTTGGTAGTCGCTTGATGACCAATATTCGCGAAGAGAAAGGATACACCTACGGCATTGGTTCGGCAGTAGCTTCTTTCCAATGTGGTGCTTACATGTATATCACAACACAGACGGCCTGCGAATATTCGAAGCTGACGATGGAGGAGATCTATCATGAGATCAACAAATTGCACGATGAGTTGATTCCGGACGAAGAGCTGGCTATGGTAAAGAACTTCTTGATGGGTGAGTTTTCGCGCAACCTGGACGGGCCATTTGCCTTGGCGGATGCCTTTATCTCTTTGTATGCAAATAACTCTACCGTTGAGTTCTATCACAAACAAATCGAGGTGACGCGTACGATCACGGCAGAAGAGTTGCAAAAGATCGCTCGCAAATATTTGAAGAAAGAAGATATGATTGAAGTTGTAGCCGGACTACGTCAGGAATAACGGAAAGTATATAAAACATACGATGTAAGTATTTACATCGAAACTCATGAAGAGTGAATCGTCAGATGCCGACCTGACGATTCACTCTTCGTTTGTTTTAAATCGTCAGGTCGGCATCTGACGATTATTTTATTGCATAGTTTGTTTTTTGTTTATATGAGGTTTAGAAATAAAGTATGTATTCCTTTTGCAGAAGGGGTGAAGGAAGCGAACATTGGCTTGCAACATTTGTAAATAGTTGATGTTTAATTAAAAGATAGACCAAACAATAAACTTGAGATTATGTTTGAAGAGAACCACAAAACTTATTTCGAAACGATAACTGTGTTGGATCAAGACGGCGCGATTGTGAATGAATCGTTGATGCCGGATATTTCCGATACAGACTTGCTCAAGGCCTACAAAGAACTGCTCTTTGCTCGTACGGCCGATCTGCAAATTGTATCATACCAGCGGCAAGGTCGTATTTATACTTATCCGCCTAATTTCGGGCAAGAGGCGGTTTCAGGTGCGGCAGGTGTTGTAATGACCGATCACGACTGGTTGGTTCCGGCCTTTCGAGAGATGAGTGCCATGCTTGCCAAAGGAGTAACACTAAAAGAATACTTCCTGTTTTTTATGGGGTACGAAGATGGGTCGAACTTTAAGAATGCCTCTCGGGTATTACCCATTTCTGTGCCGATTGCCTCGCAATTGCTTCACGCCGCCGGCATCGGATATGCCTTGCGATATCAAAAGGAACCGGGCGTTGTGTTTACATATGTAGGCGACGGGGGAACTTCGGAAGGAGACTTTCACGAAGCACTCAACTTTGCAGGAGTGTGGAAAGCTCCCGTTGTTTTTACCATTCAAAATAATCAATATGCTATATCTACATCAACTCGTTTGCAAACAGCCTCCGATAGTTTGGCTGTAAAAGCAATGGCTTACGGTATTCGGGTAGAGCGGGTAGATGGAAACGACTTCTTGGCGATGCTCAAAGCCTATCAGGAAGCGGTGAAATGCTGCAACGAACACAACGGCCCTGTGCTGATTGATGCTGTTACGTATCGAAGGGGCGCGCATACTACCTCCGACGATCCATCGCGATATCGCACAAAAGAGGAAGAAGATGCTTGGGCTTTGAAGGATCCGCTTCGCAGGCTCAACTTATACCTCACGGCAAAAGGCTTGTGGAATGATGCGCTCGAAGAAGAGACTGTAATCAGATTTAAAGGTGAAATAGATGCGATTTTTGCAGAAGCTGAAACTTACGATGCGTATCCGAAGGAGGATGTTTTCAAGTATATGTATGTGGAAAAACCAGATGAACTTGCAAGACAAGAGCAACACTACGATGCTTTTTTGAAGTGGAAAGAAGCTAATGAATCGACTATTAATATGTCTCAC
Organism: uncultured Porphyromonadaceae bacterium; assembly: GCA_947074265.1. Lineage (GTDB taxonomy): Bacteria > Bacteroidota > Bacteroidia > Bacteroidales > CAMTPD01 > UBA12018. The sequence goes on along the minus strand of CAMTPD010000154.1, from coordinate 2,856 downwards.
TCCTAACAATCAGATCTATGAAAGTAATGACTATGGTAAATGCAATCAATGATGCATTGGATGTGAAGTTATCCGAAGATCAACGCATAGTGGTATACGGTGAAGATGTAGGAGTAGAGGGTGGTGTGTTTCGAGTAACGGAGGGTTTGCAGCAGAAGTACGGAGCCGAACGTGTCTTTGATTCGCCGTTGGCTGAGTCGGGCATTGTGGGTACGGCCGTGGGAATGGCGATAGCCGGACTGCGTCCTGTGGTGGAGATGCAGTTTTGCGGGTTTATTTATCCGGCCATGAATCAGTTGATCAGTCACGTTACGCGCATGCACAACAGATCACGGGGTAAATACCGAGTACCGATGGTGATTCGTATGCCATACGGCGGTGGAATCAATGCATTGGAGCATCACAGTGAGAGTATGGAGGCTTTGTTTGGCCATATTCCCGGGCTGAAGGTTGTAGTGCCGTCTACTCCTTATGATGCCAAAGGTTTGTTGATCTCGGCAATCGAGAGCGACGATCCGATCTTGTTTATGGAGCCCAAACGTATCTACAGGGCAATCAAGCAAGAAGTAGATGAGGGACGTTATGCCTTGCCGTTGGGTAAAGCGAAAGTGGTGCAAGAGGGAACCGATGTTACGGTAGTTGCCTTTGGAGCCATGGTGCGTGAGGTGCAAAAAGCGGCCGAATTGGCAAAGGAACGTGGTGTCAGTATGGAGATTATTGATCTGCGCTCGATCTATCCAATCGATCGTGAAACGATTGTGAATTCAGTAAAGAAAACCAGTCGTATTATGACTGTATCCGAAGGGCCATCTAGCTTTGGTATCGGAGCCGAGATCAGTCAGATCGTACTCGAAGATGCTTTTCTTTATTTGGATGCTCCGCCTACTCGGGTAGCTGGATTTGATACGATTGTGCCTTTGCCTCGCGGCGAACATCACTACATGCAGAGTCCATTAAAGATACTTTACGAAGTAGAACAGATTGTAAACTATTAGGGTATGAGATATATTTTTAAGTTTCCCGATATAGGAGAAGGACTTACCGAGGGGCGCATTGTAGAATGGAGAGTAAAACCCGGTGAGGAAGTAAAGGCGGGTGACCCGTTGGTAACAATGGAGACCGATAAGGTTGTGACGGATATTCCTTCGCCCAAGCAGGGTGTGGTGGTACAATTATACGGAGAGCCCGGTGAAGTGATTCATGTAGGACAAGCACTGGTGGAGTTCGACTTAGTCGGTGCTGCGGATGTGTCGGCTGCTGTTGCAACGGGTGTTAATCCTTCTGCAAAACAAGCTACATCTTCTGCTTCTGCAAATGCGGGTGTGGTGGGTACGCTCGAGGTTGCGGGCGACGATGCTATTATGCATGCCGGTGATGAGGCGGGACTTCATCTTGCAACTCTCGATAAACATGTTCGTGTATTGGCAACCCCGTTGGTCAAGGCAATTGCCAAGGATAAAGGAATCAATCTGGCAGATGTAACCGGTACGGGACCCGGAGGACGAATTATGAAAGAAGATCTTACGGTGTATGCACAAATGCGCAATAAGGTAGATCGGGAAGAAGTGCCGGTATCGAAACATCTCGATTCCGACAACAAAGTGCAAGTAGTGCAGTTGAGCCAGATGCGAAAAGCCATTGCCCGTAATATGTTGCGAAGCAAAGATAAGGCAGCTCATTTGACGATTTACGATGAGGTGGAGGTTGCAGAACTCGATCGTATTCGCAAGCAGTATAAAGATCTGTATGCCAAAGAAGATGTGAAACTCACCTTTTTACCTTTCATTATCAAGGCGGTTTGTTTGGCGTTGAAGGCGCATCCTGCTTTAAATGCCGAGATTGACCTCGAACAAGGCAATATGACTTACAAGCAGTATTATAACATTGGCATCGCGATGGATACGCCAAAGGGATTGGTAGTGCCGGTAATAAAGCATGCAGATATCATGTCGATCAAAGAGATAGCTGCTGCAATTCAGCGCTATACAATGCTTGCTGAAGCTGAAAAACTTACACTTTCGGATATGAGCGACGGTACGTTTACGATTACCAACTACGGAAGTGTAGGCGGTAAGTTTGGAACGCCGATTATCAACTATCCGCAGTCGGCAATCTTGGGTATTGGTAAGATCGCAAAACAACCGGTGGTAAAAGACGATGCCTTGATGGTGGGACTCGTATTACCGTTGTCGCTCAGTGTAGATCACTGTGTGGTGGATGGAGCCGAAAGTACACGGTTTTTGAATCAAGTGATGTTGTATTTGAATGATCCGATACGTTTAATGATGGAGTAAAGCGAAGATTTATGTATGACGTTGTAATCATAGGTTCGGGGCCGGCAGGATATGTCGCCGCGATACGGGCCGGACAACTGGGCATGAAGTGCGCCGTTGTAGAAAGAAATAAGATAGGAGGGATGTGTCTCAATTGGGGGTGTATTCCTTCAAAGGCGATGCTCGAAAGCGCAAAGCTGTATGTGAAAATTGCTAACGAAGCCGATCGGTTTGGTATTGACGGAATCGATAAGAAGCAAATTGCTTTTAATTGGAATAAGGCTTTGAAGCGGGCTAATGTTATTGTAAAGAAACTGACTACAGGGGTTGGATACCTGCTGAAAAAGAATGGAGTTGAGCAGATTTCGGGCAGCGCACGAGTGATTTCGGCCCGTCAAGTAGTAGTAGGCGATACGCGTTTGGAGACGAAAGCGGTTATTTTGGCTACCGGTTCGCATGCCCCTGAGCTTACAACAAAGCATGAGGGTTTGGTGATAGAGGCTGCAAGCATGTTTGAAGATCGGGAACCTATATGGAACCGTGCGATACATCCGCTTCTTTATCTTTCGCATAAACCTCATGG
>CAMTPD010000153.1 GCA_947074265.1 uncultured Porphyromonadaceae bacterium | reverse complement strand
CCAACCTTTCGAGGTATTGGACACAAACCTTCCTCGTTTCATGAGTGAGTTCGGCTTCGAAGCATTCCCTGAAATGAAAGTGATCTCTACCTTCGCAGAGCCGGAAGACTATGCGTTGGAATCGGAAGTAATGAAAGCGCACCAAAAGAGTAGCACCGGTAATTCCATCATCCGCACGTACATGGATATGTATTACCATGTACCGGAAGACTTTGAAGATTTCGTGTACGTGGGGCTTGTATTGCAAGGCCAAGGTATGCGCCACGGCTTCGAAGCTCACCGCCGCAATCGCCCTTATACAATGGGTACGCTTTACTGGCAGTTGAACGACAGTTGGCCGGTAGTATCATGGTCGAGCATCGACTACTTCGGAAACTGGAAAGCATTACATTACCAAGCACAACGCGCGTTTGCTCCGGTATTTATCAATGCGTTCGAAGAAAACGGCAAACTCAACTATTACTTGATTTCCGACGAGTTGGAAGATCGTAACAACCTGACACTCGAAACACAACTAATCGACTTCAATGGCAAGGTGTTGAAGAAAGATTCGAAAAAGGTAAATATGCCGGCAAACACATCGACATTGGTTTGGTCGCAAGACTCGGCCTCGATCGTAACGCCGGATCAGCGCAACAACACGCTTATGCTTCTTACCTTGAAAGATAGCAAGGGCAAAGAACTTAACGAACAGATCTTCTATTTCGAGAAACCAAAAGATCTGAACTTGCCTGAAACAACAATCTCGAAGAAGGTAAAATACAAAGACGGTGCTTATGAAGTGACACTTTCGTCGCCAAAACTAGCACGCGATGTATTTGTTGAGATCCCAATTCAAGGAGCTCGCTTTACCGACAACTTCTTCGATTTGCTTCCGGGCGAAACAAAAACAATCGTAATCACTTCTCCGGAATTGAAAAAAGACAACAAAACCGAAGTGAAAGTGAAACACCTGCGCGAAACATACAAGTAAACGAAACGTAGACATAATAAAACCGAAACGGCGATGCCCCCTTCAACGGGAAGCATCGCCGTTTTGTTTTATTCTATTCTTTGCAATGTTCGAATCGTCAGGTGCCGACCTGACGATTTAAACATAGTGAAGAATGAATCGTCAGATGCCGACCTGACGATTCGCTCTTCACTATGTTTGCTTTTGGTCTTTGTTATGAGGCAAATCTATTTTTACATCCAAAAGACTAATTTATAACTTAAAACATATATATTTGATGTACAAATAACCATATCTACAAGATACTTCGACAATTACAAAAATGGGTCTTGACTTAATTATAATACCATGACAATAAAAACTATTCAATTCTTATTTTGTAGTCTGTTCTTTCTTTTCTCTTGCGGAGGGAATAATACAGAAGACCATTTTTTAGGTGAAATCATTGAGTTCGACGTTAACGATCCCTCAATCGTAGAAGAAACACTAGAAGCAAAGCCAATTCAGCTTGACGGAATTTATGACGGCTGGATCGCGACACATGACAGCTTAATCTTTTTTTGGAGTAATCGATACGATACCCACTTTTTTAATGTATTCAACCTCAACAGCGGGAAGTTTCTGGGCAGCTTTGTTCCGAAGGGCTCCGGTCCGGATGATGTAACATCAGTTCCACCTATCTACGATATATATGAAGAGCAAGGAGAGCTAAAAACGGTCGTAAATGCACACAACGAAAAGCAGTTTCACATTTGGAATATCACAAAGTCTATCGAGCTTGGAAAAACGATCTTCGAGAAGAAGCACTCTTATCAACGTGGAAGAGAAGGATATGTAGCCATAGCCTATCTGGATGAAGAACGTATTTTAGTCTATCAACCCAGTTCTGAGCCTACAGGTCCAGACGACCAGGCTGCTTTCCCTCGCTTTCAGGTACTGAAATTAAACTCCGGCGAACTGCTTCGAGATTACCCTATATTTAAGAATCCCATTATTCTAGAAGAAAAACAGACTACACCTTATACATTTGGAGGCTTTACCGCAATAAAGGAAGATAAAACAAAAGCGGTGCAAACCATGCTTAAACTAGGGCAAATAAACCTTGTAGATCTAAATACCGGCGATGTAAAAGGTGTGCGCGAAAAGAACAGCTCAACTTTTTCGAGCTTCTATAAAGACATCAAAGACCGAAGATCTTATTACAATCGAGTTCAGGTAAACAACTCTTACATCATTGCCGTATGGCTCGGTTGCCAGCCTACAGAAGCCTCTAAAGAATTCACATTCGATCAACTCCATGTATTTAACTGGGAAGGAAAGTTTATAAAAAAGATTCGATTGGATACTCCCGTACAAGAAATTTGGTTAGACAAAAAAACAAATCGATTTTACGGTTACAACCCATATCTGGAAAAGTTGTATGAGTACAACCTTAGCTTAGAATAACAAACAACACTCACTCCAGATATAAATACTCTTTTAACTAAATCTTTTATTAGAATGTTTATGTTGTACAGCATAGCAAGAATACAGAAGAAAAGATAAAAAACCTACATAAACTACAAAGGGACGCGGCTTTGCGCTTTCGGGGTGACAATCGTCTGTTATCTCCTTTTAAATGATAGCTTTTTGCTTTTATGGAAAGATTTTTTATCTTTGTTGCTAAAGAATAATTTTAACTTAGCATAAAACACTAACAACATGTTTAAAGGACATCCTAAAGGACTTATCATTGCGTCTATCGCAAACATGGGAGAACGTTTTGGGTTCTACACCATGATGGCAATCTTGCTGTTGTTCCTTCAAGCTAAATTTGGTATGGACCAAGTTGAAGCAGGAACAATTTATTCAACTTTTTATTTCTTAATCTACGTTTTGGCACTTGTTGGTGGTTTAGTAGCCGACAGATGGTTAGGACTTGGTAAAACGATCTTTGCAGGTATCGTATTAATGCTTGCCGGATACATTATCATTGCTCTACCAGGCACAGGTCTATATCCTGTACTTGCCGGTCTTTTGGTAATTGCTTTGGGTAATGGTCTTTTCAAAGGAAACCTTCAAGCTCTTGTTGGTAACCTGTATGACGATCCTAAATACAGCCAACTTCGCGACCGTGCTTTCAGTATCTTCTATATGTGTATCAACGTTGGTGCAATCTTCGCTCCTTTCGCTGCTACAGGTGTTAGAAACTGGTGGTTGGAGAAGAATGGCTTCTCATATATCGGTGCTCTTCCAAAACTTTGCCACGAGCAATTAAACGGAACATTGACCGATACTGCTACGTTGCAAGATATGGCAAATAAAGCAGCCGGCACAACTGTTACTGATCTAAGTGCTTTTGCATCTCAATATCTTGATGTATTCAACACTGGTTACCACTTTGCGTTTGCGATTGCTGCATTCTCAATGGCTCTTTCTATGATTGTATACATCTGCTGCAAGAAATCATTGGCAGCCGGAGACGTAACTTCTGCTCAACAAGCTGCAACTGCTGCTGCTAACGGACAAACGATCGAAAAGATGCCTTGGAACGAAGAAAAGCAACGTCTTATCGCGCTTGGTCTTGTGTTCTTGATCGTTATCTTCTTCTGGATGTCATTCCACCAAAATGGTGTTACGCTAACATTATTTGCACGTGACTATACAGTAACACACGTTGGTCCTGCATCAAGTATGTTATTCAATGTATTCTCTCTACTTGGTGTTGCAGCCGGTATTGGAGGTATCCTTGTTGCCGTTTCTAAAGGTTCTGGTCGCAACAGAATTATCGGTGGTATCGTTGCAATTTTTGGAGCTGTTGTTGCATACAACTTTTATAACACATTCGTTTCTGAAGGCGGATCTGCAATCTCTCCTGAGTTATTCCAATCGTTTAACCCTCTATTCGTAGTATCACTTACACCTCTAGTTGTAGGATACTTTGCATGGTTGAACAAACGTGGTGCTGAACCATCTGCTCCTCGTAAAATTGGTATCGGTATGTTCCTTGCAGCTGCATCGTTCCTTATCATGATCGTTGGTTCATTAGGAGTAACTGCTCCATCTAACCTTCCTGACGGTGTAGATCCAGACCGCGTTTCTGAATATTGGTTGATCTCAACATACTTCTCTCTTACTATTGCAGAGCTATTCCTTAGTCCGATGGGTATTTCTTTCGTATCGAAAGTTGCGCCTCCTCGCTTCAAAGGTCTTATGCAAGGTGGATGGTTGTGTGCAACTGCCCTTGGTAATCAACTTTTGGTTGTAGGTACCATTCTTTGGGGTGTTGCTGAACTATGGCAAGTATGGGCATTCTTCTCAATCTGCTGTGTTATCTCAGGTACAATCATCTTCACTTTGATGAAACGTCTTGAAAAGGTAGCTAAATAAGCATTTTCTGATCCTATATAAAATGATTACGTCACCGAGACTTGCTCTTGGTGACGTTTTTTTTTGCATTAAAATGTAAAAACATGATATGCAACACATAAATTAATGTCATTCGAAGCTGATATTATTAATATTTTTGAAATCGAAACGAAAACAATAACAATTAATATATAAAACAAACTTACCTATGAAGCATTTACTATTTGGGCTTGCAGCACTTTCGTTTGCTTCGAACGGAATCTATGCACAAACCTTCAAAGAGTGGCGTGATCCCGAAGTTAACCAAGTAAACAGAGCACCGATGCATACCAACTACTTTGCATACGGATCTAAAGAAGAAGCCACACAATCACAACGCGATAAGTCTGATCTATTCTTGTCATTAAACGGAAAGTGGAAATTCAACTGGGTGAAGAATGCTGATCAACGTCCTACCGATTTCTTTCAAGAAGGATTCAATGACAAAGGTTGGGACGATATCCAAGTTCCCGGTCTTTGGGAACTACAAGGCTATGGTAATCCGATTTATGTAAATGTAGGCTATGCTTGGAGAAATCAGTTTAAAAATGACCCTCCGAATGTACCTGTAGAAAACAACAACGTAGGTTCGTACCGCCGTTCGTTTGAACTTCCTGCCAACTGGAAAGGGAAAGAGGTATATCTTCATTTAGGTTCGGTAACTTCAAACGTATATGTTTGGGTAAACGGTAAGTTTGTAGGATATAGCGAAGACAGCAAGCTTGAAGCTGAGTTCGATATCACTAAATATTTAAAACCGGGCAAAAACTCGATTGCATTGCAAGTATTTCGTTGGAGTGACGGTACATACCTTGAAGACCAAGACTTCTTGCGCCTGTCAGGTATAGGTCGCGACTGCTATTTGTATGCCCGCAATCAACAACACATTCAAGACATCAGAGTAACTCCGGATCTTGATGCTACATACACCAACGGTACACTTGCCGTAGATGTAACTAGATCGGAAGAGCGTCGTGTAGGGAAAGAGTGTACGTCCTGGTGTAG
>CAMTPD010000152.1 GCA_947074265.1 uncultured Porphyromonadaceae bacterium | reverse complement strand
CGAGATTCTCCGGAGTGACTGGAGTTCAGACGTGTGCTCTTCCGATCTAACATGCTTATAAACAAATTGCGTATTTACTCCGAACATCTGATGAGTTATAACTCTTTTCTTATCTTTTTCACGCACAATGTTATGTATTCCGTCTTTCTTAAACGACTTAATTCCTAAGCTATCCACAATTCCATCCAACTTATTTTGCGAATAAAAAAGAGAAACATCAAAACTTCCCAATCGCAAAGTAGTGGCTACTCCACGGTAAAATCCCGACTCGGTAGAGGAGAAGTGTTTGCGTACACCCTTAGATAGTCGCTCTTGAGAGGTAGTCATTACGGTTTTGGAGGGAGAGTAGCTGTTACCGAATACGAGTCCTTGTCCAAAAGCTAGTTTATAGTCACCTATAACAATACTTTTTATACACTTGATATCCTTTATCATCGCATGAAAAGAATAAAAGTCGTATCCCTTGTGATGTATATTCCAAAATGGTTCGCCTTGATCTTTCTCGGCCACGAATCCGACCGACCATTTATCTCCTGATGTTATATTGTATCGAAGGGAATGAGAAAAGGGTTCGCCTAAATATTGACGATTTGGATACTTCTCGAGAATCGTATCAGCAATCACCTTATAACCTTTCTTGGTTTGCATTGTTTGCCCATATGAACCGATTAACTGCTGCTTTATTTTTCGCTTAGACTGGGTAACTTCACTTTTATCCGCAAGTTGAGACTGTTTTTCGAAAGAAAGAAATTTCGAAAGCAATTGTGCTTTTTCAATAGAAAGTCCATTGATAAACTTTAGTTCATAAGGTGTGATTAATGGACTGTTTTTATCGCGAAATACGATAAAAGAATCGACTTCGGCTTCGGTAAACAACATCAATGATAACAGTTGTTCCTTGTTGACAACTTCAGGTTGAAAAGGGTTGATAAGATAGTAACTAACCATTTCATACCACTCTTCACTATCAGTTATTAAATCACTATCAACAATGTATTGGTCAAACCAACTTGCATCGTAATAATCTGACTGATAAACTTGTGCATGTATTGAAAAAGACATTATCAACAATAGTTGAAAAGTTAGTATTAACCGCATGTTAACAAAGTGTATTTTAAAACAGATAACTCAATGAAACGCCCGAACTAATACCTAATTGTTGATGATAAAGAGCTAATACGTCAACATTCATTTTACGAAAAGAATATCCCAAGCCTAAAGATGGTTGAAGAGGTTTTGTACAAAACCCAATACGTAAATCAAATGTAGAAATAGGAGTGTATTCCAATCCTGCACGAAATGAAATACCATCATTTTCAAGATATGCAACTTCGGATGTTACCAGACTGGTATTTGAAATGGCATAATACCCACCTGCTCGTATACAATAACCATAAAAAGGTAAACTACCATCACTATATTCCTGAAGTGTAAACGAAGGCGCATCTTGAATTGAACATCCGAGCATCAGTTTCTCATTACATTCGTGCGCAAGTCCTATGTCTAATGAAAGGCGAGAAGGTCTTTCATCGACAGCAATTATTGTTGCCATCCGATAGTTAACACCAATACCTAGTGAAAGGTATTTTGTCAATAACCTGTTTACTCCAATGTTTATATTGGTTTCTCGAAATTGATCAAATCCTGTAGTGCTAACTGATAATAAAGCATTTAAAACTTTATTTGGAACAAATACATCACCTGAAAGTGTTGATAACTCTTTCATTGAAAATCTGTTGAAATAGTTAATTTGTACGAGACCATCATTTAGAAAAGATGAAAAAGAAGGGTTTGATCGAACAGATAATACAGAGCCTATTCCACCTAAAGAGAGAGATCTAATCTCTTCACTTCTCAAGTGATCCGAAGCGTGTATAGTAGTCGTTGAAATAAACAATAATAGCAAGCAAGACATATAATATGCCGCTGAAGTGGAAGTCATTTCTTATGTATTTAGAATGGTTAACAAATTGATCAAATATAGATCATATTTATCTATTCACGTAATTATTAAAACTTTAAATGAGAAGAAATAATAATATCCGATTTATCATAAATAAAATAACGAGGAAATGATATACATTTGTGATGTATGAAAAAGAGACATCTATATATATTCCTATTGTTTATTAACATCGCGACCTTCAGTTCTTGGGCTCAAAATAAAAGAGTAATTGTCTTGCCGGAAGGTATTCAACTCGGACAGGTTGTGAATGGTGATACAATTCCCATTGTATATCTTAAAGATGTAATTGTATATCCGGAATATAAATTCAAAAATAAGAAAGAAGAACAACATTACTGGAAGCTTGTACGCGATGTAAAAAAGACTTTACCTCTCGCTAAGGTTGTACACGCAACGCTACTAGAAACGTATGAATATATGGAGACACTTCCAAACGATAAAGCTAGAGAAGAGCATTTAAAACGTATGGAAAAAGAATTGTTTGAAGAATATAAACCGACTCTGAAGAAACTTACTTCATCACAAGGAAAACTCCTTATAAAGCTGATAGACAGAGAGTGTAATCAATCTTCATACAATCTTGTAAAAGCTTTCCTTGGTTCATTTAGAGCCGGTTTCTGGAACTTATTTGCAGGCATGTTCGGTGCCAGTCTTAAATCAGACTATGATCCGAAAGGCAAAGACGCAATGACCGAACGTGTTGCTACACTTGTAGAACGAGGACTTATTTAGTCAGTAGTTTAAAACAGTCCCACATTACGATACCAGCAGTTACCGAAACATTAAGTGAATGTTTTGTTCCGTATTGTGGGATCTCTATGCAATGATCACAACTATCAATTACAGATTGCTGTACACCTTTTACCTCATTACCCATTACAATAGCCACCTTCTCGCCAGCCTTAAATGTAAGCTCATCAAGCATAATACTATGCTCTACCTGTTCTACTGCATATACTGTATATCCATTATCCTTCAAAGATTTAACAGCCTCGTGTGTATCTTCAAAATAACGCCAGGTTACCGTATCTTCTGCACCTAAAGCCGTTTTATGTATTTCCGGATTTGGAGGCGTTGCCGTAATACCACATAAATAAATAGCTTCAGCTTTAAATGCATCAGCAGTTCTGAATACAGATCCTACATTGTTAAGACTTCGAATGTGATCAAGTACAACAACCAAAGGAATTTTGTCTGTTTCTTTGAATTCCTCTACACTTAATCGATTCAGTTCTGTTATCTTTAATTTTCTCATATTCATCTATTATTTATAGCTGTACAAAAGTACATAGAAGTTTAACAACAGCTGTTCAAAAGCTGTGCATTTCTGGCGGAAAGAAAATAATAAATAAGACTTGACAATCCCGAATACTTATACATACAACCCCTATAAAGCGATCTCCAAATTATTTAGCAAAAAAGTAATCACTCATTTTGAAGTACTTTTTAAACGGAATCAACACATCTCAGTACAAGAAAGTTTTTAACTTTGCTACGTTTCAACAATTATCATAACCTGTGAATAACACTACTAAACCCTTATTTATACAGGAGTTACGATTGTTGAAATATGCACCGTAACCTACAGGGGAATAATGATAAGTTAAATAGCAAGAAAAGATAAACTTTTGTATCAACCTTTTCCACAGTATATTATTATCATTATTTCTTTTTAAAAAGTATTCTATATAATATTATATATAATCGATGTTGATGAAAACTGAAAAGGGCTACAACGATATGCCGATAGCCGAAGGAACTAACCTTATCGAAGAGATTAAGAAACTGAAAAAGGAAAAGAACGCTGTTATACTTGCCCACTACTACCAAAACGGAGAAGTGCAAGATATCGCAGACTTTGTAGGAGATAGTTTGGCCCTAGCTCAGTGGGCTTCTAAAACTGATGCAGACGTTATCGTGATGTGTGGTGTACACTTCATGGGTGAAACAGCTAAAATTCTTTGCCCGGATAAGCAAGTATTGGTTCCGGATCTAAAAGCAGGCTGTTCTTTGGCCGATAGTTGCCCTTCAGAAGCATTTGAAGCCTTTGTAAAGCAACATCCCGATCATACCGTGATTTCGTACGTAAATACGTCTGCGGCCGTTAAAGCACACACGGATGTGGTTGTCACTTCAACCAATGCAAAACAAATCGTAGGCAGTTTTCCGAAAGATGAGAAGATCATCTTCGGTCCCGATCGTAACTTAGGAAACTACATAAACAGCGTTACAGGCCGTCAAATGCTTTTATGGGATGGTGCATGTCATGTACATGAACAATTCTCCTTAGAGAAGATCCTAGAGCTTAAAAACAGCTATCCGGAAGCTCTTATCCTTGCACATCCCGAATGTAAAAGTGTAATCTTAAACGTTGCCGATCACATTGGCTCTACAGCAGCGTTGCTTAATTATGCAACAAAGTCAACAAACAAACAGTTCATTGTGGCTACAGAATCAGGCATTATTCATGAAATGTGCAAACAAAATCCGGATAAAGAATTCATTCCGGCGCCACCGAATGATAGTACTTGTGCTTGCAATGAGTGTAGCTTTATGCGCTTGAATACGATGGAAAAGTTGTATAACGCACTTAAATTTGGTTGGCCCGAAGTAAATGTAGATGCCGCAATTCAGCAAAAAGCATTGAAACCTATTGAGCGAATGCTAGAAATATCTGCAAAATTAGGTTTGTAATATTCTACTGTGTAACAAGTGTTTGCAACCTTTATAAACAACATATCCCGTTATTGAAACGAAGTTATCAACAGCTATTTGTTGAGCTCCATTTCAATAACGGGATATTTATTTTGTAGAAACTATGAGTTTGTTTAGAAGTCTTGCGAAGCTAAGAAGTCGGCAAGTTGAGCGGTTGCTCTTGCTCTGTGACTAATTTTGTTTTTAACATCAGCACCTAGTTGCGCAAAAGATTCACAATAACCCTCCGGTACAAAGATTGGATCGTACCCAAAACCTTCAGTTCCTTTTTTTTCTGTTGCGATCTGGCCGTTTACGATTCCGTCAAAGAGATACTCTTTTCCGTCTAGAATAAGAGCGATAACAGTACGGAAACGTGCTTTTCTGTTTTCTTTATCTTTGAGTTCATCAAGCGCTTTGTTCATATTATCTTCCGAACTTCTTGCCGGGCCGGCATAACGAGCAGAATAAACACCTGGTGCGTTGTTCAAGGCTTCTATTTCAAGGCCTGTATCATCGGCAAAGCAATCATAGCCGAATTTTTCTTTTACAAAACGAGCCTTTTGCAAAGCATTTCCCTCTAGCGTATCAGCTGTTTCGGGTATATCGTCGAAGCAGTTTATATCTGCCAAACTCACAATCTCGAAGCGGTTGTCTAGTATCGCTTTAATCTCTTCTAGTTTGTGTT
>CAMTPD010000151.1 GCA_947074265.1 uncultured Porphyromonadaceae bacterium | reverse complement strand
TACGAGCTTCTCCGGAGTGACTGGAGTTCAGACGTGTGCTCTTCCGATCTAGTTTTTGCTCTGGTATGAATCCTTCAGTCGCAACGGCTGTAGGTGCGATTTGAGGTTTGTAGTTTAAGTTTTCTTCTTCATGAACTTGCATGAGTGTGGGTATTTTTTCCAACTCAGGATATTGATCGGGTACAAGCTCTTTATTAACAGTAGTGTTTGTTTCTTGAGCAATCAGGTTGTAGCTAAGTGAATTAGCGAAGATGATAGCCAGTGTAACAAGTAGTACTCTCATATTTATGTAATTTGTTAGAGTTTTAACAGTTTGCGAATGTAACTAAAAAACAGTTATTTTCAATCCTTTTTTTACAACATATAACATTGTTGCATTTATTTGATTTTTATGATCTTTTACATGCTTAAACTTTAAAAGCTTACGAAAAATCAAACCACGACTGGTGATAATGAATAAAAATGTGTACCTTTGCCCTTTTGGAAAACAGATAGTTTTGTTGATTAATTAAATATATTATTGTCGTGGCAGATACTAAGTATATCTTCGTTACAGGCGGTGTTATCTCTTCATTAGGTAAGGGTATTGTAGCCGCATCGTTGGGTAAGTTGCTTCAAGCCAGAGGTTATAAAGTAACTATTCAGAAGTATGATCCGTACATTAACATTGATCCGGGTACATTGAACCCGTATGAACATGGTGAATGTTATGTGACTGTAGACGGACATGAGGCTGACCTAGACCTTGGTCACTATGAGCGTTTCTTGAATGTGCCTACAACAAGAGCAAATAACATCACTACGGGACGTATTTATCAAAACGTAATTAATAAAGAGCGTCGCGGAGATTATTTGGGTAAAACTGTACAAGTGGTGCCTCATATTACTGACGAAATCAAACGTAATATGAAGCTTCTTGGTCAAAAGAATCAATTTGATTTTGTGATCACTGAGATTGGTGGTACTATTGGTGACATCGAGTCACTTCCATTTATCGAAAGTGTGCGTCAACTTCGTTGGGAGTTGGGCAAAAACTGTCTGTGTGTTCACTTGACTTATGTTCCTTATATTGCTGCTGCTGGTGAGGTGAAAACAAAACCTACTCAGCACTCTGTAAAACAACTTCAGGAGTTGGGTATCCAACCGGATATTCTTGTGTTACGTACCGAACGTGAATTGACTAAAGAACTTCTCCGCAAAGTTGCTTTGTTCTGTAACGTGGAAGAAAGTGGCGTAGTACAATGTGTTGACGTTCCTACTATCTACGAAGTGCCTTTGGCTCTTCAAAAACAAAACCTTGATGCTTCGGTATTGAAGAAAATGGGTCTTGAAGTAGGTGAAACACCTGAAATGAAGCCTTGGAGAGAGTTCCTTAATAAGAAATATACTGCTACTGAGACGGTGAAAATCGGTCTTGTTGGTAAGTATGTGGAGCTTCCTGATGCTTACAAATCGATTAACGAGTCGTTGTTGCAAACTGCAACACAACAAAATAAAAAACTGGATCTTCACTTTATCCACTCTGAAAAGCTTACGGCTGAGAATGCAGACGAGATGCTAGGTGGTATGGATGGTATCCTTATTGCTCCGGGATTTGGTCAACGTGGTATCGAAGGTAAATTCGTTGCCTTGAAATATGCGCGCGAACACGATGTGCCTACTTTGGGTATTTGTCTTGGTATGCAGTGTATGGTGATCGAATTTGCTCGTAACGTACTTGGCTTCGAGGATGCAAACTCTACGGAGATGGAACCGAATGCTAAATACAAAGTGATCGACATCATGGAAGACCAAAAGAACATTACCGATATGGGTGGTTCTATGCGTTTGGGCGAATATGATTGTACGCTTGAAAAAGGTTCTTTGGCTGCTAAGGCTTACGGTAAAGAGAATATCCAGGAGCGTCACCGTCACCGTTTCGAATTCAATAGCCAATATATTGATCAGTTCGAAGCTGCCGGTATGAAGTGTGTAGGTAAAAACCCTGAAACAGGTCTTGTTGAAGTGGTTGAAATTCCTACGTTGAAATGGTTTATCGGTGTTCAGTTCCACCCTGAATACAATAGTACTGTACTTAATCCTAATCCGCTGTTTATGAGCTTTATCAAAGCAGCTACTGAAAACAAGAAATAATAATTAACAATGGACAGAAATTCACTCATAGGATTCATTCTTATCGGTGTGGTTATCTTCGCGTTCAGCTGGTTGAACAGACCTACTCCTGAGCAAATCGAAGCGCGTAAGCAGCTTCAAGATTCGCTTGCTAGGGTAGAGGCGCTGCATATGCAAGCTGAAAAGGAGATCAGCACGACAACAAAAGAAGTACTTCCCGCAACTGAAGCAGACTCTGCTACATTGTCTCGTATGCAAGAGGCGTATGGCGTATTTGCAAAGGCTGCTGTAGGTAGCGAAGAGACAACTACGTTGGAAAACGATCTAGTAGAATTGAAGTTTTCGAACAAAGGTGGTCGCGTAATTTCAGCTCGTTTGAAAAACTACGTAACTTCAGACTCTCTTCCTTTGTATTTGTTTGAAAAGAATGGAGCAGATTTTAACCTGACTCTTACAACGGCTAGCAATCGTGTGTTGAATACATCTGATTTGTATTTTACTCCGATCAACAAAACCGCAAATTCAATCACGTTCCGTCTTGACGCAGGAAACGGCAGATACCTAGATTATATGTATACTGTTCCTGTGGATGATTATATGATCGAGTTTAAGATCAAGGGAAATGGTATGGGTGAAGTGTTGGCTGCCGGAACAAATACATTGGATCTACAATGGAACCAAAAAATCAGACAGCAAGAACACGGTCGTAAATTTGAAGAGCGTTATACTGCAATCTATTACAAGTATACGGCAGATGATGTAGAGAACTTGAGCGAATCGCGCGATGACTCTAAAACTGCTCAAAACAAAGTGAAATGGGTGGCTTACAAAGATCAGTTCTTCTCAACTGTATTGATCTCTGACGATAGCTTTGAGAATGCGAAAATGAACTCTGCGATCTATAAAGATGGTGAGTTCTTGAAAAACTGTTCGTTGACAGCTTCTGTTCCTTTTGATGTAAGAGGTAATCAGCAAGCGAACTTCAGATACTATTTCGGTCCTAATAAGTTCTCTTTATTGCAGGCATATGACGATGATGCTACTGCTGATAATAAGTTGCAACTTGACAAACTTGTTCCACTTGGAATGAGCGTGTTCCGTTGGGTGAATCAATATTTTGTGATTCCAATCTTCAACTTCTTCGGAAACTTTATCAATAACTATGGTATCATTATCTTCTTATTGACATTGGTAGTGAAGATATTCTTATTCCCACTTACATATAAGTCTTATATGTCGTCGGCTAAGATGAGAGTACTTCGTCCGCAGATTGAAGAGATCAACGCAAAACTTCCGGGTCAAGATAACGCGATGGCGCGTCAACGTGCTACGATGGAGCTTTATAGCAAAGCTGGTGTAAGTCCGATGAGCGGATGTTTGCCAATGTTGCTTCAAATGCCAATCTTGCTTGCGCTGTTTGCTTTCTTCCCATCGGCAATCGAACTTCGTCAGGAAAGCTTCTTGTGGGCACATGACTTGTCTACATACGATGCAATTGTAAGCTGGAATACATACATCCCAATCATTACTCCTTACTTCGGTAATCACATCAGTTTGTTCTGTTTGTTGATGACGATTACAAACGTAATCTATACGAAGTTTAATATGGAGCAAACAAATACCGGTCAGCAACAAATGCCTGGTATGAAGGTGATGATGTACATGATGCCATTGATGTTCCTAGTGTTCTTCAATCAGTATGCATCAGGTCTTAGCTACTATTACTTTATTTCTACGTTGATTACAATTATTCAAACGTTGATCTTCAGATATACAATCAATGAAGATAAGCTTTTGGCTAAACTTGAAGCTAACAAACGTAAGCCTCGCAAGAAATCGGGCTTTATGGCTCGTCTTGAAGAAGCTCAACGCATGCAGCAAGAAGCTCAAAAACGTAAAAACGGAGGTCGTTAATACTTCCTCGTTTGAGTAAACGATAACGATATTTGAAAGCCTCAATCGGTTCTGAAGTGAACTGGTTGGGGCTTTCTTGTATCTATACTCGATGATACTGCATTGTTGGGGTATGGATACAAAAAAGGCTGTCCTTTCAAAGAACAGCCCGTCTATATAGCTTTAATATCTTATACTCCTTTTAGGAATTGCTCCAGATTCTTAAATCTGTTAGCATAATCTTCGGTAGAGCGTCTGATGATCTCGTGTGCTTCGTCACGATCAAATACGTGAGTAATCTCAACGTGGCGTTTCTCGCCCGGAAGATCTTTGTATGTAAGGAAGTAGTGCTTCAAACGGTCGATTACCATATCCGGACAATCAGTGATGTTTTTATAGTTACCATAAACAGCATCGTTACGCATTACGGCGATAATCTTATCGTCAGACTCTTTTCCGTCTAGCATTCGGAATCCGCCGATTGGAATTGCACTCACCAAGATGTTTCCATGAGGAATAACCTTTTCTGTCAATACACAAATATCGATCGGGTCACCATCACCGGTGATGTCTTCGTAAGCTGTTTTTTCCATTGTATAGTCGGCCACACATTGTCCGCTATAAGTTTGAGGAATGAATCCGTAAAGAGCTGGAATAACGTTCGAGAACTTTTGTGGTCTGTCGATGCGAATGTATCCGCTCGATTTATCTACTTCGTATTTTACAGTATCAGTAGGCACCATTTCAATAAAACTGGTCACCGTGTGAGGAGCATCATCTCCTATTTCGACACCATGCCATGGGTGCGACTTGTATCTTAATCCCATCAGTTTGCCGATTGGGTCCATTAATTGATTCATATCAATTGGATTGTTTGGTAATTAATGTTTTTTCTAGTGGCGACAAAGATAGATAATAATTATCCATTTATGTCTTATCAACTATTTTATTACAATAAAATAGTTTGATTTAGAGTTGACTCGAGGCTACGGATAGCATCTTGAACATACGTCTGATTTAGGTCGTCCGGTTTGAGTATAGAGTCGTTCCAGATAACGATATCAATATCCATTGGCATATTGCCCAGTGCACGTTGTTCTGCGTTTCTTCCCAAATCACGCTCTATTTGTTTGGTAAGCTGCTTGATGAAATCAAAATCTTTGTCCGATTCGAAGTATCCAACCTGATTGGTAAATATACACGGTTTAGACCAGTTTACAGCTTCGCTTTCGGTCTGTGTTGCAAAAGAAATCAGACCGAGTTCTCTTTCTAAAACAGCTTTCGCCTTTTCAATGTTTATACTTGCCTCGAAGTTTGATCCGATGCAAATAACAACCTTGTTCTTCATTAT
>CAMTPD010000150.1 GCA_947074265.1 uncultured Porphyromonadaceae bacterium | reverse complement strand
GATTGTAGAATATAAGTGCATCAAAGCCTCCATATACTCACGATTTTCGCCTTTCATACGGTCTACTTTATTGAAGAGTAGTTTTACCGGTACACGATATGCTTCGGCTGTAGCCAAAAAGCGATCAATAAAAACAGTAGTAGTAATCGGATAATTAACAGTAACAATCAACATGGCCTGATCTAGATTGGCCGCAATGATGTGTGATTGCTTTGAGAGATTTGATGCTCTTCTGATGATATAATTTTTTCGATCAGCTATTTCTGAGATAAATGCGGTTCCTTCATTATTTTCCTCAATAGTAACTCGATCGCCCACCGCGATGGGATTGGTAGTTCTAATATCTTTCAAACGAAAGCTTCCTTTTACTTTCGACTCAACAGCCTTACCTTCATCGGTAAGTACGGTGTACCAACTTCCTGTATTTTTTATAACCAATCCTTGCATATGCTACTTTTAGAAAAGATGTCGGAATGGACTATTCCGACACCTTGTATTAAACGAGTTAAACTGTTAAGATCTCTTTTTCTTTTGCAGCAAAAAGCTCATCGATTTTTTTGATGTATTTATCGTGCGACTTTTGTACAACACCTTCGGTGTCTTTTGCTACGTCTTCAGGAAGACCGTCTTTTACTGCTTTCTTGATTTGATCGTTTGCTTCGCGACGTGCGTTACGTACGCTTACTTTAGCTGTTTCAGCTTCTTGTTTTGCTTGCTTAGCCAACGCTTTACGACGATCTTCTGTCAATGGAGGAATACCAAGACGAATAACTTCACCGTTGTTTTCAGGAGTAATACCAACTTCTGAGTTCATAATTGCCTTCTCGATCTCTTTGATCATCGGCTTTTCCCATGGTTGGATGATGATTGTTTTTGCGTCCGGAGTATTTACCGATGCAACGTTCGCCAATGGAACCAATTCACCATAGTAAGGTACTTTTACACCGTCCAAAATGCGAGGGCTCGCTTTACCTGCACGGATGTGAGCCAACTGTTCGTCTAAAAAGGCAACTGCCAGATCCATCTTCTCTTCTGCAGCCTTCACATATTGCTTTACTTCAACCATAAATTTGAGCTATTAATGTATTTCAATTCTTGTTGTTACAAAATTACGAAAGAAATCAAATGCGTACAAGAGTACCAATGTTCTCGCCGCTCATTACTTTCTTAAGATTTCCTACAGTATCCATGTCGAAAACAATAATTGGAAGGTTGTTTTCTTTACACATCGTTGTAGCTGTAAGGTCCATTACCTTAAGTCCGCGATTGTAGATTTCATCGTATGTGATTTCATCGAATTTAGTTGCTGTCGGATCTTTCTCAGGATCTGCCGTATAGATGCCATCTACACGTGTTCCTTTAAGCATCACGTCTGCTTCGATTTCAATACCACGTAGAGCCGAACCTGTATCTGTTGTAAAGAACGGATTACCTGTTCCGGCAGAAAGGATTACAACTTCACCTTTTTCCAATAGTTCGATTGCTTTCCATTTGTTATAGAATTCGCCGATCGGTTCCATACGGATTGCTGTAAGTACGTGTGATTTTACCCCGCAACTTGTAAGAGCTGAGCTCAATGCAAGGCTATTAATTACCGTTGCCAACATACCCATTTGGTCTCCTTTTACACGATCGAATCCTTTAGAAGCACCGCTCAAACCGCGAAATATGTTACCACCGCCAATTACGATTCCTACTTGTACACCCATCGCTACAATCTCTTTGATTTGCTCTGCGTATTCTGTCAATCGTACTTCGTCGATACCATATTGTTTTTCGCCCATTAGCGACTCTCCGCTCAGTTTGAGTAGAACTCTTTTGTATTTAGCCATATTATTATCTATTTTATGCTTGCTTAGAATTTTGATTTTCGCAAAGTTACGAAAAGTGACTCAACTTAAACAAATCTCACCTCTTTAAAAGCATATCTACGGACAATACCTTCGCTATCGCGAAGCACTAAATGCCCGGTAGACTCTGTTTTAACAATCTCTGCAAGAAAAGATCCGTTTTCGTCTTCGTATGCATGCATTCCTTTTCTCCGATAAAGTGAGTTCTTATAAATCTCTTTGATTTCATGCTCTGCTCCATCTAGCAGGTCGAAATAGTTGAGATAGATTTGTGATGCAAACTCATTTAGCAATTTATCTAGATTGTATTCTTGGTTGGTAATCTGATACATGGATATCGGATTGGGCGCATTCGACAAGAATAGATCTTGATTTACATTGATCCCGATACCGATAATCGATTGAAATACTTCATATCCGCTCAAATCGTTCTCGATCAAAATGCCTCCGATCTTTTTATCCTTATAATAAATATCATTTGGCCACTTGATAGATACGTCTGGAAGGTAATTGTCTAGCACTTCTTTAATTGCAGTAGATACGAGTTGTGAGATGATAAATTGATCGGAAGCCATTAGCTCCTGTGGGTGAAGAATCATACTAAAGGTGAGATTCTTTCCGGGCTCTGCTTCCCATGTATTGCCACGTTGTCCGCGGCCTGCCGATTGTTCGTAGGCAGCAACAACCGTTCCTTCTTCTTGCTCTTCTTTTTCTTGCAAAGCACGAAGGTAACTGTTGGTAGAGTCTACTTCTTGTAGTTGAATTATAGTTGCCATATCGTTTGTCGATAGATAGTTTTCAATAATTAGAGAGCTGTTTCTGCTGCTCTTTTGTTAGTCCTTTTACAACAATGCCATACGAATGCTCGATCCATTCGCGAATCAATTTATCTGACATATCAGATTCTAAATCAATTGAGTTCCAATGCTTTTTATTGAAATGATAGGCCGGCTGTACTGCTTCATAATCTTCGCGTAGTACCAAAGCCTTTTCGGGATTGCACTTGACCGAAATGCTTCGATTAATCCCATCGAGTGACAAAAGTAAAAACATTTTATGCATTACTTTAAATACCAACGTAGTATTGTCAAATGGCATTGACTCTGTAACGCCTTTGAATGAAAGACAATAGTCTCTTACTTCTTCTATATTCATAACAGATAGGAGATTTATTAGGTTGTATCCTTAACATATTACCAAAGAGGAGGATAAAAAGCATCTTCGATATGCTCTACCTGTGTACCATTAGACTCTACAATTACACCTATGATATCAAACCGTGCTTCGAGATCGATGTCGAACTTCTTAATATAATGATCGGCTGCCGCCACTGTGCGTCTGATCTTACGATCAGAGACTGCATCAAAAGGATCTTCTAAAAATCCGGAAGTACGTGTCTTTACTTCGACAAACACTATTTCTTGATCGTTGCATGCAATGAGATCTAATTCATACTTTCCCGAATACCAGTTTGTTTCCAAAATATGATATCCTTTTCGCTCCATGAGCTCCCTGGCAATTTGCTCACCCAATTTGCCTGTTATATTGTGTTTTGCCATATTTATAATAGCACAAAAATAGTTTTTTCTTTTGAAATTAAGCATCTTACACTTAATTTTGCAAACATGAAGAAGAAGCGCAAAAATTCACCCTCAAGTAGGAACAGCCCGCGGATTCATAAAATAACATTCATGCTCAATGAAGACGAGCAGAAAGCGGTAGAGCGTTATCTTGAAAAGTATCAAATTGCGAATAAATCTCGCTGGTACAGAGAAACTATTTTATCTCATATTCTCAAAACTCTGGAAGAAGACTATCCTACTCTTTTTGCAGAAAACGAAATGCGCAGATGAGCACCATTTTCAACGACGAATATTTTATGAAACAGGCCCTTCGTGAAGCCGAAGCTGCCTTTGCGGAAGGAGAAGTTCCTGTTGGAGCCGTTATTGTATGTAATAATCGGATTATTGCTCGTGCCCATAACCAAACCGAAACATTAAATGACCCAACTGCTCATGCCGAAATGCTGGCTATCACAGCAGCAACAAATGTATTGGGTGCTAAATACCTCAAAGATTGCACGCTGTTTGTTACAGTAGAACCTTGCATTATGTGTGCGGGCGCAATCGGATGGTCGCAGGTTTCACGAATCGTTTATGGGGCTTCGGATGAGAAAAGAGGATTCTCATTCTTTGCACCGAAGGCGATGCACCCAAAAGCTCAGATCATAAAAGGAATCATGGAGCCGGAATGCTCTACGCTAATGTCTGACTTTTTTAAACAAAGACGGTAAGTACAAACATCTTTAAAATAAAAAACCCTTGTAGCTTGAAGCCACAAGGGTTTTCTTATTTAGATGTTTTATTTTCTTCTATTTCGTCTACTTCTTCGTATTCGACGTATTCTCCTTCTTCTCGAGAGAATATCTTTTTCTTTACTTTAGCTGTATAGCTTGTTGTTTCTTTCTGATCTTGCTTTTCTTTTCCGTAAGTATTTCTAGGTTGTGTACGTGTCTTGGTTGAAGATGTACTTCCAAACAATACTTTCTTTACGGTGCGGAATAATGAAAATCCCAACAATATAAAAAGCAGTAAAAAGAACAGCAGTATTATCAATAAGAATTTAAGCATATCATAATCGTATTAACTCATAAAACAAAGATAAAGAAGAGAGCTATTTCTTTTTGTTAAAAATAGACAAGAGAACATATAACAGAATCGTTGCTGATATGCCCATAAAACCAAACAATACAATCAATGCAATTGCTGATATAATAAGAATATAGCGTACTTCATTTCCCTTAAATGCCAAGCTCTTTACTTTAAGCGAGAACATCGGAATCTCTGCAATAAGCAAATACGAAGTAAGGATTATCAATACTGAAGTAACTCCTATAAATATAGTATTCCCTTCATATGCATATGCCTGAGCCGAATATGCAAAAGACAACCAAAACAATGCATTTGCCGGAGTTGGAAGTCCGATAAAGGAAGTTGTTTGACGTTCGTCTATATTAAATTTAGCCAAGCGCAAAGCTGAATATATCGGTATGATAAATGCTAAGTAAGGAAAATAAGATGTCATAAAAGGACAAATCGCAGCAACTGCCGTTGCTTGCTTCAACAAGAAGTAAACAATCATACCCGGAGCCACTCCAAAACTTACACAATCGGCAAGAGAATCTAGCTCTTTACCTATCGGAGAATAAGCTTTTAAAGCTCTTGCAGACATCCCATCGAAAAAGTCGAATATAGCTGCCGCAATAATAAGAATCGATGCTACAAGGATATTGCCTTGTAAAGCTTGAATAATTGCGATACATCCGCAAAACAAATTCAAGCTAGTGATTCCGTTAGGAATATGTTTTGTTATTCCGTTTGCCATATGTTATATCATTTAGCAGATAGACGAGCAATCGGTGTTTGATTTCCGGTTACTTTCTGATCCATTTCAACTAAGACTTCTGTACCTACCGGTAAGAAAACGTCTACACGTGAACCAAACTTAATAAAGCCCATGTGCTC
>CAMTPD010000149.1 GCA_947074265.1 uncultured Porphyromonadaceae bacterium | reverse complement strand
GATCTACACCAGGACGTACACTCTTTCCCTACACGACGCTCTTCCGATCTTTACGCATGCATGGTTCAAGCAGAATATTCTCCTGAGGAATCTCAGGTAATTGCTGATGAATCCATTCTATATAGTTTTTAGACGTAACGATCCATATTTGTTCCGGAGCACAAATATTTTTGAAACGGTCTACTGTTAATTGAATCAAAGTTCTGCCGGTCCCAAGTACATCTACAAATTGCTTAGGTTTATCGGGGGTACTCATAGGCCAAAATCGACTACCTATTCCCCCGGCCATGATTACAAGATGATTCATATATAATATTTAGTTTAATAAATCACGAAAATACAAAAAGAAATCGACTCTTTTTCGTTTTTTGAATGAAGCTTTTATCCTTTCGCTTTGTACAAAAAACAAATATAACGGCCTATTTTATTAAAAAGTAGTATTTTCACGCTATAAAATCTAACTCATTATTCTATGAAAAGATATTGTCAAACTCTAAAATTAAGAGACAACAAAGAATTGATTGATCAATACATTGCAGAACATCAGCACGTATGGCCCGAGATCAAAGCCAGCATAAAAGAAGTTGGGATCATCAATATGGATATATACATACACGAAAACACTCTTTTTATGGTTGTTGATACCATAGACGACTTCGATTGGGATCGAGACATGGCACGTTTATCCACCCTTCCACGTCAGCAAGAATGGGAAACATACATGGCAAAATTTCAAGATGCATCTCCGGAAAGCACTTCGGCAGAGCGATGGATTATGATGAAACAAATCTTCACTTTAGATTAAAACATAAACGAAACGCAGAGAGAGTATGTATTTACCACACTCTTTCTGCGTTTCGCTTACTAAAATCAGTTATTTAACCGAGTCATAATACCAAGCCAACATCTTATCAATACCTTCTCCAATCTCTATTTGATGCTGCCATCCTAATTGATGCAATTTAGTAACATCCGTTAGTTTTCGCATGGTTCCATCTGGTTTAGAGGCATCAAAGTGAAGCTTTCCGCCATAATTGATTTTCTGAGCAATCAATGCAGCCAACTCTCCAATACTGATTTCCTTTCCGGTACCAATATTAATATGCGTATTACGTATCTGATGCGAACTATATTCAGAGGCTACAATCTTCTTACCCGCCTCAACAGCCACAATATCCGAGAAGTCAACTTTCTCCATGATGTGTACACAAGCATCGGCCATTTCTTCGCTCCACAAAAACTCGCGTAGCGGAGTTCCGGTTCCCCAGATCTCGACTCTACCCGCCTCAACACCATATTTCGACAAAATAGCTTTCATCTCTTCAAGAGAAGCATTCCCCGATACACCTTCGATAGGTCGCGCATCGAGGTCTTTACGCACAAACGCGTCATCACCTTTGTGCAAGGCATCAGACAAAACAATCTTACGAATCAAAGCCGGCAATACATGACTTCGTTCGAGATCAAAATTATCATTCGGCCCGTAAAGATTCGTAGGCATCACAGATATAAAGTTCGTACCATATTGCAGGTTATAACTTTCACACATTTTCAAGCCCGCTATTTTTGCAATAGCATAAGGCTCATTCGTATATTCAAGCACACCGGTAAGTAGCTCACTCTCTTTCATCGGCTGAGCACAATCTCGAGGATAAATACACGTGCTACCTAGGAATAAAAGCTTCTTTACACCATGCTTAAAGGCACATGATATTACGTTATTTTGAATGGCTAAGTTATCCACAATAAAATCGGCACGATACCGATTATTTGCCACAATACCTCCCACTTTTGCTGCGGCGAGAAATACATATTCGGGTTTCTCTTGCTCAAAGAAAGCATCAACCTCTAGCATATTACGCAAATCAAGATCGGCAGACGAACGACCTATCAGGTTAGAGTAACCCTTGGTATGAAGGTTTGACCAAATAGCAGACCCAACTAAACCACGATGGCCTGCTACGTATATCTCAGCATCTTTTGCAATTGCCATTATTCAAAATAGTTTAGAGTTTTATAACCGCCACGCTTCAAGTATTCTTCTTTCTTCATCAGCTTCACATCGTGTTTCATCATATCAGCCACAAGTTCTTTTAAAGAATACTCAGGAATCCAGCCTAATACTTCCTGTGATTTAGTAGCATCGCCAATAAGCAACTCCACTTCTGTAGGACGAAAATAAGCGGGATCAACTTCAACAACACTTTTACCAAGCAAATTTTTCACTGTAGAAACAAACTCTGCACCAACTTCTTTGATCAACTTATGCTCATCAATGGCAGTTATATATCCTTTTTCGTCAACTCCATCACCTTTGAACGAAACCGTAACACCAACCTCTGCAAACGAAAGCATTACAAAGTCACGCACAGTAGTGGTAACACCGGTAGCAATCACATAGTCCGAAGGTTCGTCTTGCTGCAAAATTGCATGCATTGCACGTACGTAATCTTTTGCATGCCCCCAATCGCGCATGGCCGACAAGTTTCCTAAAAACAAACAATCTTGCATAGCCATCACAATCTTACTCACAGCTCGAGTAATCTTACGTGTCACGAAGGTCTCGCCACGCAACGGAGATTCATGATTGAAAAGAATACCATTACTTGCATGCATTCCATAAGCCTCGCGATAATTTACCGTGATCCAATATGCGTATAATTTAGCTACTGCATAAGGAGAACGCGGATAAAAAGGTGTTGTTTCGCGCTGAGGCACCTCTTGTACCAAACCATACAACTCTGATGTAGAAGCCTGATAAATACGCGTCTTCTCTGTAAGGCCTAGCAAACGTACCGCTTCCAGAATACGCAATGTTCCGATACCATCGGCATTGGCAGTGTATTCGGGTGTATCGAAGCTCACCTTCACATGACTCATTGCCGCTAAGTTGTATATCTCATCGGGTTGCACTTCCTGAATGATTCGTGTAAGGTTCATCGAATCGGTAAGGTCTCCGTAATGCAAAATAAAGCGACGACCGTCTTCATGCGGATCTTGATACAAGTGATCGATACGATCGGTATTAAAAAGCGAACTTCTACGTTTTAATCCATGTACTACATAACCGAGTTTTAGTAAGTATTCGGCCAGATAAGCACCATCTTGCCCGGTTACTCCTGTAATCAACGCGACTTTCTTTTTCATATTATTAGAGTTGATGTTTTTTATATACGCAACGACCCTCACATGTCTATTGTGCGAGTCTAATTTTTATTTAATTCGATAAAAATACAAATAACGATTATACTGTCAAAACAAAGCAACAAACCTCTTGTTCTCATTCGCTCTGCTTGCACCTTATTTATGCTATCTTTGTAGGCAAAACTAAAGATTTACAATTGATGACTTCTTCTTTTAAGTTAAGCTTGTCTCCATTACAAGGCTATACAGAGGCGATATATCGCAATGCTCACGCAGCTTGCTTCGAAGGTATTGATACTTACTTTTCGCCGTTTGTACGCATAGAAAACAAGCAAGGTGCTGAAAGTCCTTTTCGAAACAAAGATATTCGCGACATACTTCCCGAGCGCAATACCGCTCCACACTTCGTTCCTCAGTTGATTGCGTCGAATGCCGACGAGCTGTCTCTTATTACCGAGAAGTTCTTATCATTGGGATACCACGAAGCTGATATAAACATGGGATGTCCCTTTCCGATGATTGCAAAAAAGCATAAAGGATCTGGGTTGCTTCCTCATCCCGACGAAGTAGCTGCGCTGTTAAATGCTGCCGGCAGTTACCCTGAAATTAAATTTTCACTCAAGATGCGACTTGGATGGGAAGATACAAATGAATGTATGGAATTGCTCGATATGATCAACAGCTCATGCTTGACCGATGTCGCAGTGCATGCACGCACCGGAAAACAACAGTACAAAGGCAACGTACAGATGGATGCTTTTTCTGCTTTTGCTCAAGGATGTAAGAAACCGCTCCACTTCAATGGAGATGTATGTACTGTGAATGACATCCATCGGATACAAACAGCATATCCGACGCTTACCGGCATCTACATAGGCAGAGGCATCTTGCAAAATCCATTTCTATCTCTTTTGTATAAAAAGCAAATCTCATTGCAAACGTTACCGGTAGCTGAAATGATGTCACAGTTTCATTCCATGCTATTCGAGCAATACAGCACACTTTTGCAATGCGACCATCACACCTTACAAAAGATGCAATTATTCTGGGAATACCTTGCTCCCGAGCTCGAAAAGAAGAGCAAAAAGAGGATAGCTAAGTGTAAATCTCTCTCTGAATACTTAAAGTTATCGGGTGAAGTTTTAGAAACCATTTCTGCCGAAGATTTTGAGTAATCGTGCTTATTCGACTAGTCTATGAGCAAAAAAACTAGTCGAATAGCCTTATAATACGAATAGAATCGCAACATATTGAACTTACCTTTTGCTACAGATAGACACTATTCGCTCACACAAAGAATTATACTTCATCGAGAACTGATTTATTGATGATCTATTTGCACTCGTAATTCTCGATCTATAACCAAACTGAAAAACCTCAACGCTCGCTCAGTAAACCAAACGCGATCAGCTGTACAATGAGTCGCAATTGCTGCATTCTCAGCAAAACAAACCTTCCGTAAAATGACCAAAGCATGCATTGTTTTCAATGAAAACGATTTTCAATTCTCGTGAAAAGTAAAAGCTCGCTTCGTTGAAAACGAAAAATAGTTTTCAACGAAGACAAATATGCTTATCACAGTTCGCTACTATTCGTCAATACTTTTAGCGAAAAACTGCTCCCCCATACCCTAGTTCTTGATAAAAGAAAGCAAGTAAGGTTCTTCTAAAAAGCAAACTAGGTTTACAGACAAACCTTATTAGGTTCTTGGAAAAACGTCGCTTACTTCTATCTAGCAGCATACATCAGTATAGCGCAAACAATTGGTAATGTATTTAGCATCACTACTTAGTGTATAAAATAGCTTCATCTTGTTTCGCAAGATCATACTTTCTATATCTAGCAATATCAAACACATTTACACGTCACATAAATTTAGACAATAGAGTTTTCAAACGAAGCATTTACCTTAAAATTAAGCCAATACTCGCAAAAGGAAAAATAAATAAGTGGGAAACACTTAAATCTGTTTTTTATGAGCAATATTCTTCATTTCTTTGTAATAGAAGAACTCAAGATTTAGAGTTACTCGTAAAGACACATAACACATCACTCTACTCCTGTTGGCTTGCGATAAACCGACAGGAGTTCTTTTTTTACCCCTTAAGACAAGATCGATTCTCCAGAAAAATAAAATCCCTGTCTGTGTTGTACTATGACAAACACAAACAGGGATTATTGTATTCTTTTAGATCGGAAGAGCACACGTCTGACCTCAAGTCACTACGGAGAATCTCGTATGCCGTCTT